>CAZICR010000034.1:0-13534 GCA_964537795.1 uncultured Cellvibrionaceae bacterium
GTGTGCGCGACCAATTAGGTGACAAAGCCGATATGTATCAAGCACCCGAAGGAACACAAGCAAAAAAAATTACTCTTGTGCCTGATGGAATTCCGGTTTGATTAAGTAATATTTTTTTAAAGCTAAACACCCTCTCCCCAACCCCCTCTCCCATCAAGGGAGAGGGGAATTAGTTTTGTTCAAAAATTTATTTAAATCCACATTTATATATATTTACATTTTTCTTCAGAACTACAATCTGCCCCCCTCTCAATTGATGGGAGAGGGCTGGGGAGAGGGTGTTATCATTCACCACCAAGTGTTAATTAATGTTCAGCCACGTCAAATCGCGCGCCTTCGAAAACACACTCACCTATAATCCACTTCAGGATAATAAAGCGCGATTGCGCGTAAATAATCATTGCTGTGAGTAAATCCATGAAAAAATATTCCGTTGTGAATTCTTGTTTCACTTATACCCTTCTGGTTAATTGTTTGTTGTTAACTGCATGCGAAAAATCAACCGATCATAAAGTCGCTACAACATCATCCAGTTCAAGTTCGTCAAGTCTCTTGCTTGAAATAACGAAGCTCACCCCGGAAGAAGCGAAAAAAACGGCTGCCGAAATTGAACAACAAGTTCCCGTTACTACCGCTGAAGGTATGAAAGCCGAACTCTGGGCGTCTGAAAAATTAATGGGCGATACAGTGGCCATACATGTCGATGACAAGGGTCGTGTTTGGGCGGGTATTACCCAACGCAGTAACAATTCCGAATTTGATATTCGCCGTGTGCCGCAATGGGAAGATGCGTCAATGACATTTAATAACATTGAAGATCGTCGGCAATTTTTGAAGACGGAATTATCTCCAGGAAAAAATCCAGAACATAACGAAGTTCCAGATCGCAATAAAGACGGCAGCCGTGATTGGCGTGATTTGGCATTGGTAACAGAAAAAGTTATTCGATTGGAAGATACACAAGGGTCTGGTAAAGCCGATTTTTCGCAAACAGTGGTCAATGACTTCTATAGCGAAGTCACTGATGTGATAGGTGGAATTTTTTATCACGAACAATCAGACGAATTATTTGTGAATGTCGCACCCGACCTGTGGCGTATGAAAGACACCAATGGCGATGGTTTTATGGATCAAAAAACGTCAATCGCCAATGGATTTGCTGTGCATATTGGTTTTAGTGGTCACGGACTTTCGGGTGCCATGCAAGGACCTGATGGCATGATCTATTCCAGCATGGGCGACATAGGCACCAGCATCACCGACAGCACCGGAAAAAAATGGCACTTCCCTGACGAAGGAGTGATTGTTCGCAGCGAAGTGGATGGCAGTAATTTTGAAGTTTTTGCATCGGGCTTGCGCAATATTTATGAGTTTTCGTTTGATCAATACGGAAATTTTATCAGCGTGGATAACGATGGCGATCATGTCGGTGAATACGAGCGTGTTGTGCATTTAATTGAAGGATCTGATTCCGGCTGGCGAATTAATTGGCAATTGGGAAAATATAAAGATCCCAAAAATAACAGCTACAAAGTCTGGATGGACGAAAATTATTACACACCACAATTCAAAGGTCAGGCAGCGCATGTGTTGCCACCAGTTGCACCTTATCACGCTGGCCCTACCGGTATGACTTACAACCCTGGCACTGGATTAACCGATCAATGGCGCGATCATTTTTTTGTCGTGGAATTTGTGGGTTCGGCAACTCGCGCAGGCATCAATGCCTTTACGCTAAAACCGAAAGGCGCTTCATTTGAATTGGCCAGCGATAAAAATATTTTTCGTGGCGTATTACCGACAGGCTTGGATTTTGGCCCCGATGGTGCACTTTATTTGAGCGATTGGATTGAAGGTTGGGGATTAAAACAAAAAGGCCGTGTATGGAAATTGGATACGCCCGAAACTGCCGGCAATACCATTCGCACTGAGACCAAAAATTTACTCGCGCAAGACTTTCGTACACTCACTGTTGAACAATTAATTCAACATTTACAACACAGTGATATGCGTGTGCGTCAAAAATCACAATTTGCTTTGGTTGAAAAACAACAAATCGAAACACTGCAGCAGGTTGCAACTACCAACACCAATCAACTGGCACGTATTCATGCGATTTGGGGATTAGGGCAATTACTGCGAAAAAATCCTGTTGATAATCCTGTGCTGATTAATTTATTGCAAGATACTGATTCAGAAATTCGCACACAATCTGCAAAAGTATTGGGCGATGCTCGCATTGCATCAGCAACCGAAAAATTAATTCCCTTATTGGCTGATAAAAATCCACGCGTCCAACTTTATGCGGCGCAGGCATTGGGGCGTATTGGTAATAAATCTGCAATCACACCATTAATTAATATGCTCGCCAGAAATAATGAGCAGGATGTTTACTTGCGTCATGCCGGTGCTATTGCGCTGGCACGCATTGGGGATGAAAAAGCCTTGGCTGATTTGTCGAATCATCCATCAGAAGCTGTGCGTATTGCCGCCGTGGTTGCACTGAAAAAATTAAACAGCCCTGCCCTAGCCAATTTCTTACAAGATAATAGTGAGTTTGTTGTTACCAACGCAGCACGCGCGATCAATGATGACGCATTGATTACTGATGCACTACCAGCATTGGCTGCTTTACTGGATAAACCAAAATTTATTAGCCAGGCATTATTGCGTCGCGCGATAAATGCCAATATCTATGCAAAAACCAATACCGCTGAACAGGCACAACGCTTGATTCAATTTGCACAACTCAATCATATTCCCGGCGATTTACGCGCAGAAGCCATCAAGAGTTTATCAATCTGGTCAGATGCATCCGTTTATGATCGTGTCAGTGGTGCCTATCGTGGCCCGATTGCTCATCCAGAAGCTGAAGCCATAGCCGCGTTTACCAGTAGTTACGAAAAATTGTTGCAAGACAAAAATACTGATGTGCGTGAAGCGACTATCACTGCATTGAATAAACTCAATTTACAAAATGCCAATCAACAATTAATTGGATTACTTAAACAAGATCCTGCCGCCAATGTACGAATTGCTGCTTTACAAGCATTAAAAAAATTCAATCATCCGCAAATAAGTGATTTGGTATTTGTTGCGCTAAACGATAAAGAACAAAGCGTTCGCATGACAGGCTTGGGCATGGTGCCTGAATTGGATATGCCCGTCACACAAAGTGTAGAAATGCACAGGCTACTATTAAAAAATGGTACTACCGGTGAACAACAAGCAGCGCTTCTCTCACTGGCAAATGTTAAAGCGCCGGAAGCTGAATCTGTATTCCGCGCGCAAATGCAATTATTAATCGATGAAAAAATTGCACCTGAAGTTCAGCTTGAATTAGTCACCGCCGTTGAAAAAATAGGTTCACCGGAATTAACACAACTCCTGACAACTTATGAAGCGAAAAAAGATAACAATAATCCACTGGATATGTATCGCGAATCGATTTACGGGGGCGATCCGCAAAAAGGTATGCAACTTTTCCGTTACAGCAATTCCACTCAATGTGTACGTTGCCATATGGTTGGTGATCGCGGTAACCGTATCGGTCCGGAACTCACCACTATCGCCACTCGCCTCACACAAGAACAAATGCTGGAAGCTATGATTGCTCCTGCCGCACGTATTGCACCAGGCTTCGGTAGGGTGACTGTTATTATGAAAGATGGAATTCGTATTGAAGGTTCGTTTGATGCGGAAAATAAAAAAGATATTACTGTTACAGCTGGCGACAAAACTCATGTTATTTCACGCAATGAAATTTCCAAACTGGAATTCGGTGGCATCTCACCTATGCCACCTATGGGTCAAGGTTTAAGTAAAGCGGAGTTGCGGGATTTAGTGGCTTATTTGTCGATGCTGAAAGAAGTGGAATATGAGGGGCATTGATATTTTAAAAGCCTTACCCCCTCCTAACCTCCCCCTTGGCAGGGGGAGGGACTTACTCCCAAATTAATTAAATAGGGAGTTGTTCCCCCCCACTTTGAAAAAGGGGGGTTAGGGGGGATTTAAAATTTCAGAAAAATTTAGGAGCCAGCTATTTCTTCGTAGGAGAATTTTCAAAAAAATCAATACCGACAATCTTCTCTCTTATCCTTCACAAAATAACTTTTATAATTTTTCGCTTTTTTATCCATACAACCTTCAAGATTTAATAAACGCACGCGACGAAAATCTGTTGGGTGGGTTTCGGCTTGTAATGCAATATAACCTGAACCATTGGGGCTACCATCGTCCCACTGCAAATCTGTGTACTCCAATACTTTTTTTCCATTAATAAAGTGTTCGGCTTTTTCACTTCCATGCACAATTAACTCTGCCATCACCCATTGATCGCCATGGTAAGTTGAGCTGTTGGAATTAAAAATATGATCTTTACTAAGCTTGCCATTCATCACCACTTGAGTGCCGGGTGTGCAAAGGTTGCCTGTGGTGCGGGGATCTTTGCCGTTGCCACCTAATAATTGATACTCCATACAGCCGGGGAAATCCTGATCCACACTCATGGTTTTGGGATCCTGTGCGTGATACATAATGCCGTTGTTGCGAAACGCCCATCCAGGGCCCCCCTTCACTTGATCACCTACAAAACGATATTCCACTTGAATACGGTAATGTGAATAAGGACCACCGTTATAGAAAATATGGCCGAACCTGCCATCGAACTGTTCATAATTGTCGTAACGTATTTTCATAATGCCGTCTTCAACAGAAAAGGTATTCAATGGGTTTTCGCCCAGTGGAAAACCACGAACTTTGGGCGACCAATTGCTCAAGTCCTTACCATTGAAAAGTTCAACCCATTCTTCGGTATCAGGATTATTAATTGGTTTGTTGGCACAACTCGTTAAAGGAACCAAAAGTGCAAGCAAACTGATAATGGCTTGGCGTTTTTTCATAAAGATTTCTCTTATTGGGATTTTTTTATTTAACTCACCCTCGGCAACTCCTGCATCCATGCAATCGTCCGAAAGGTGGAGGAGATAATCCCCTCCCCTTACGAAGGGGGGGTTTGTTTTAATCGTTCAAAAGGAATTGAGCCCGGCGCTTTTTCAATGTCGATTATTCCAGGCGAATTTTACTTTTCAATTTTCCGGCGCTTGCCGGTAATCATTGATAAAGGAAGATTCTCTTTAAGTCTATAGCTTTCAAACAATGCAGCAACCAGGTGTATTGCGACCAGCCCGATTAATGAATTGGCAATCCAACCGTGAAGCTCTTCAACCCAATCCACTCCCCAAAAATAATCAATTTCTTCCATCATAAAACCGGTGATGCCAAGCAATAAAATACACAGCAGCATCATAATCATCACCAAGCCACCTAAAGGTGAGTGCCCCATACGATGATAAGGCTCTCCTTTTAGCAATGCCGTAATATGGGCAGTCAAATTAGCGCGAGTCGGAAAAAAATCCGACCATCGCGCCGCACCGGAACCTAGAAAACCCCAGAAAAATCTCACCATGAGCCAGACGACAGCGGTATATCCCAACCATTGATGCCAATCGTCGCCTTCCTCATTGAGGAAATAATTTGCGACCACTATCGCTGCAATTGACCAATGAAATAGTCTAATCAGCGGATCCCAGAGTTTTTCAGTTTGCGGTGACATTAATCTTCAATTTCCTCTTTCACTGATTTGCCGGTAACCGGGTCGAAATAAATCTCAACTTTTTGTTTCTCTTTATTCCAACCATAAATTTCATAGCAGTTGCCATCGGTGATTTTGAATACTTTAATTTCATACCCTTTTGCCTTGAGGTCCTCTTGAAATTTTGCTTGATCAAGCCATTCAGATTTATCTGTTGTGGTGCATTGAGGGCCAGCAAAAGCTGCCGTACTGAATAAAGCAGTTGCAAGAATGATAGCGCGCATAAACAATCTCCAAATCAGGTAGAGTTAACGAATGTAAAAGGCAAAAATGCCAAGGGCAGCCTAGCGCGCGTACCTTAAGCCAAAATTATTTACACAGGCAACCCCGATCCACCAGGTCTGTGAATTAATTGCCTGCCTTAACAAAAACAAACCTGATTGCCAACGGAACGCCATAGGAAAATAGTTGCAGTGGCGGACGATTTCATAAAATCCAGCGGCAAAAATTAGCCGGGACACTGGCTACGAAGCCATTGATAATCCACAATATTGAGACTGGCATATGGCTTGCTCTGTATAAAATTGGATTGATTAAATTCGACTAACGCAGCACACGAGGTTCATTATGGGATTTTTTCAACGGCTTTTAGGTAAATCCGAATCGCTATTGCTACAGGCCGAAGAACCAAAAGAACAGATTAAATCCGGTATTCAATTAAAAGAGTTGAATGGCTGTTTACCCCTGATGCAACTTCAGGAAAGTCGTCAATTATTGGAAGTGAAATGGAGTTCCAGTAGTCGTGCTTATCAAACGATTATTTTAGCCGTGGATATTCAACGTGGGTTGATATGGATAGACGAATTATTCCCGCAACAATACACACTCGATATTGGCGACAGCCTGACCTTGCGTCATCACCGCAAAGGTGAAGAATTGATTCTGGAAACCCATGTAATTGCCATGGGCAATCAATTTGGCACCCAGGGAATTGCTCTCAGCATACCGGAACAAATTCAGTGGCGACCTCGCCGACGACAAACACGATTTGGTTTAAGTGGCGTTTCAACACTGGTGAAAATACGAACCCTTGGCGCAGAACCCTGCTACGGAAAATTACAAGACATATCAACCGGTGGATTTAGCGTCAGTTTATCCGGAAATTTATTGGCGCAACTTCGACATGGCGCATTATTACCCTTGTGCGAAATGACATTGGATGATCAAATTCACATACGCTGTAAAGGAAGGGTTTGCGCATTTCGAATAGAAAGAGAACCTTTCCGCAGCACACGTATCTGTGTTCAATTTGTCGATTTGCCTGAAAAAATGCATATTGAACTGATGAATTGTCTGGAACGGCTGAGTCAATATGACCAATCAAAAGTAGCTGCATAATATGTTTTCAATTTTACCGGGCATAGTTGCCCTGTTTTTTCTTTTTTTTGGTTTATATGTAGTCCACTCTAAAGGACTAAATAGAGTCACGACAGCTTTTTTAATTTTGTGTTTAACCACATTTTTCTGGCAATTTGTATGGGCCATATTATTTCAAGTTGATAATCAAAAGATTGCACAAAACCTGATTAATCTTGGCTGGTTATTAATTATTTTTCTACCTACCAGTCTGTTTCATTTTTTAGTCGAAATTACCGGGCAGCAACGTGAAAAGAAAAAGGTCTATGCTTCTTATTTGCTGTCAATATTTTTAGCCGCCATACACGTCACCACGAACCTGGTTATCGACGGCAAATACGATTACTTTTTTGGTTATTATCCAAAAGCAGGAATATTACATCCACTGCACGTCATCCAAACAACTGCCGTAGTCATCTACGGATTGCTTCTATCTTATAAAAAGCAGCAATTGGTACAAGCTGGAGAAAAAATAAAATTACAATATTGCAATTTTGGTTTATTAATTTTTTCTTTAGCTGCTGTTGATTATCTATGTAACTACGGCATTGAGTTTTACCCATTCGGTGTAGTTTTTACTGCCGTTGCATTGGGACTAATTGCAATAGCAACCGTTCGCTATCATGCAATGGATGATTCACGCATGATGGTTGCCAGCATCGCCCATGAAATGCGTACACCTTTGGCAAGTTTACGTGTTCAATCAAAAGCACTTAGTGATTACATGCCAGAAATATTACGAGGTTACAGAATCGCCAAAGAAAAACAGCTGTTGAATGCGCCTATCAGCGATATCATACTGAATCACCTTGGTAAATCAGCCGATATTCTGGAACGGGAAGTTACACAAGCCAACCAAGCCATTGACATGTTAATGGCACTGACAACGTCACACTATTTAAACGAAAAGGACTTCAAACCATTTTCTATGAAAGAATGCGTGGAAACTGCTGTTAGCAGTTTCCCGTATAAAAACGATTCAGAAAGAATTGTATCGGTTGATGTCAGCGCGGATTTCATAGTCATAGCCTCGTCGGAATTTTTAACCTTTGTTATTTTAAACCTGATTAAAAACTCACTGGATGCACTCAAAAACAAGGAAAAAGGCAACATTATGATAAATATCATTTCTGATCAAAAAGGAAAGCGTTTGGAGTTTCTGGATAATGGCGCCGGTATTGATGAGAAAATCCTGCCGCATATTTTCGACAGATTTTTTACCACTAAAGACAGAAGTAGAAACTCCGGTGTTGGCTTGGCCTTCTGCCGAAATGTCATGGAATCTTTTGGTGGTGATATCACCTGCGAATCCAAGGTGGGAGAATACACCCTGTTCACTCTTTACTTTAAATAATTACCGAAGGCATGATCAATGCAAATTGCCATTGCTCTGGATAACAATTTTTTTATCATTAATAATTTCATCTTGGGAAATGACCGCACAATAATAATTGGTTTTGCCAACCACTTTTTGGGCAGGAAATATACGCATAGCATCTGCATGCTCATGGGAATAATATCCATCCTCTGATGAAAAGACGGGAATATACTGGCGTGATTCGATAGTGGCAACTAACTCATCAGATGCCTCTTCTTCTTCCATAATTTTTAAATGTTCTTCTATATCTTCTTCCGTGTAAATCAGGCAAATCCACTTTTTACTTTCTGCGTCCTGCAAGGTAAATCTCGATGGATTTGAAAGGTAATAGTATTCTTTGACATTAAATGCTGTACAAATTGATAAGAAATATTCAGACAGGTTTGGATCTGTAAAAAATGGCGTATTGACATCAACCGCCTCCGTTTTAATACCACTAGATAAATCCTGAAAATAATTTCGCTGCAGCCGGGTAATGGCATTGGATAACTCGTCAATCATGTAAGCGTGACTTTTATTAATATAATAATGAATCACACCATTATTAAATGCATCTACCACATCACTCGGTGCCGCATGCCCAGTCAACAGTATTTTTTTTATGGCAGGGTTATCAATATTTTTACAAAATTCAATACCGTTCATATCCGGCATCATATAGTCAACCACTACCACAGCAACTTCGTAAGCTCGGGATTCATCAAACCTTTTTAAATGTGGTCGGTTTAAAACCTGTTTTATCCACTGATCAGATTCCCCGTAAATCTGCGGAATCATATCATTTTTATTGGCGGCATTAGTGTCGATATAATCCAATGCCAAATTGGGTGATGAAAATAATTTGGTGTTAAATTTATTTGAAAACAAAAAATCAATTGAGGATAAGAAATCTTCGCTATCATCAATAAACACTATTTGTGCCGGATAAAAAAATAAAGGGATATTTGTCTTCAATGCTTAATCTCGATTTATCAGTTGATTACTGGCAATATAAATTCACAGCGAAATTTTTTAGAGCGTATATAAATATAGAAATGACTTTCCTTTTCCGTTAAGCATCACAATAAAATAAACCTTGACAACCATGTCATTAAAATCATTATGCATCCAAAAGTACTCTACTCCTTATTAAGTATTTTGGATGCAAATAGATAAAAAATCTATCTACCTAGATCGATTTTAGTCATATCGCACTCAAACCTCCTGATCTTGTTCAGAATGTGATCAGGCAATCGTGAAATGCGCTTCTCTTTGTTAGCGAAAACAATTTGTTGGTAGCCAGTGGACGCCAATTCATTATCAATAAAAAAGCGGAATAACAAATGAAACGAACACTTCTGAATTGAGAAAGAGTTTAGCTCACAAGTGACTCGTTGGAACGGAAATGCCTCCTTTAAATATTCATTGTGCGCTCTTTTGGTGATAAATACGCCTAAATTTTGAAGCATATCGTTTGAAATGCATTCAAAGAACCAGCGCTCGCGAGTAGCGCCCTGCCATTCAAAAAAATTGGAAAAATAAACGTTCTGTGTCGCATTTGAATGCTTTAGGGTGGTTTCAAATGTTTGGCGATAAGTTTGCGGTTGAAGTACGGTGGGTGCCTGCATTGAAAGACCAAAAGAAGCTTCGGCTTTTTCAAATGGTTGAGAGCGTAAGTTTTGCATGATGATATCCTCGAGTGTTGGAGTAAGATTATGAAAGGTAAACGGCCATTTACCTTCTCTTAGATTAATCAAGCGACAATCAAGACTCCATAAACAACTCCGATAACTGGAACGAACTGCAAAAAAAATGGCGTCAAATTCATTTTATAAGAGATTTACTTAAGGCGTCAAAAATCAGCCGCAAATAAATATGGAAGCATAAGTCTGTGAGCTCAGGTTTAACACGCGCTTTAAACCTTTGAGTTATCAAAGTTGATCTATACTTATTCTCAGGTGTCCATGAGAAAAAATCTATGCGTAATAATGGCTCAACTACAGGAAGGGAAGTATTTTTATCACAGCAGGATGAAATTGTTTCATCCTCTGACTTACAAGGAAATATACTTTTTTGCAACCAAACATTTGAAAGAATATCGGGTTATGGTTATGACGAGCTGGTCAATCAACCACATAATATTCTCCGTCACCCTGAAATGCCAAAACAAGCATTTGGTATGTTATGGACAGCACTTAAAGCAGGAAAACCCTGGATGGGCGTTGTCAAAAATCGATGCAAAAACGGCGATCACTATTGGGTAAGCGCCTATATAACACCAATTAAAGAAAATGGAATTATTCAGGGTTATGAATCGGTGAGAACAAAAGTCGACAAGGACATAGTTGAGCGGGCTGACAAAGTGTATCAACGTCTTAACAAAGGACTTACCCCTGTGCCAGCAACAGAAAAATTATGGAACAATTTTGCTGATGTTTTCATTCAGGGACTTATCTTGTTAGTTGGAATGTTTGCTGTTCTTTATTTTACTGATCGCTTGAATTTTACTAGTGCAATTGAAGCTGCGCTACTGAGTGGTTTGCTTTCTTCGCTTACCTATTTTTTTCAAAGGAAGAAACTGGGACAGGCGCATCTAAATGCCAAAAAGACCATCGATGACTCTTTCGCAGCTTATATCTATACCGGCCGCAGTGACATCTTAGGTGAAATCGAGTTGGCTCAGATAGCGTTGAAAGCAAGATTAGGCACGGCACTGGGACGCTTTGCAGAAGCGGCGAAAGAACTTCAAAAAAAATCAGATATTGCACACGAACATTCAAGAGAAACTCACGCAGGTATGAGTGCACAGCGGCATGAAACAACGGGCGTCGCAAACGCAATGCAGCAAATGTCTATCGCTGTGCAAGAAGTTGCCGCTGGCGTAACACAAACTTCTTCAGCAACAACCATCGCCATAAATGAGGTGGATAAAGGTAACCAGGTGATAGAAAATGCGAAAAATTCAATTGATAATCTATCGACAATGGTCGGTAACTTAAATCAGGTAATGTCCAAGCTATCAGATGACAGTAACAAAATTTCTGGAGTAGTTGATGTGATTCGCGGCATTGCCGAACAAACCAACTTGCTTGCACTCAATGCCGCGATTGAAGCAGCACGCGCCGGTGAGCAAGGCCGGGGGTTCGCTGTGGTAGCAGATGAAGTAAGATCTCTCGCACAGCGCACTCAAGAATCTACGCGCGACATTCAGGAAATTATCAGTAATCTTGGTAAAGCCACTGAGGCGGCGGGACATAGCATGAGCGACTGTCTAAATCTGGCCGATAAAAGTGTGAATGAAATGATCAATGTAAATCTTGCATTAAGTGCAATTTCCAAATCAGTAATCAGTATCGATCAGATGTCGCATCAAATAGCAACAGCAGCTGAGGAACAGTCTTTTATGGCAATGGAAATTGAAAAAAACACCGCGGCGATTGCAAAAATTTCCGGCCAGACCCAGGAACGAATTGAAACTACCGACAAACTCAATCGAGAGATGGCAAACTTGTCGAAAAAACAACTGGATTTGATCATCCGCTTTAATTAATGTGACGGATCGAAAATTGAAGTTGCTTAAGGTTCGCGAATGTCTTTTGAATTACTCACGCTTGAAGAATTGATCGAAAACGACAAAAAATTTATCTGGCATCCCTATACAGATTTTGACTCACCCGGCCAGATATATCCTGTAAAAAGCGCGCAGGGTGTACGTATACTGCTAACAGATGGACGCGAACTGATTGATGGTATTTCATCCTGGTGGAGCTGCTTGCATGGTTACAATCATCCGCAATTAAATCAGGCTCTCGAATTACAACTCAACAACATGGCACATGTCATGTTCGCAGGCTTTACCCATGAGCCTGCAGTCAAGCTTGCAAAGAAACTGGTTGAGATCACCCCCGAAGGTTTAAATAAAGTTTTCTTTAGTGATTCAGGATCGGTTGCCGTTGAAGTTGCAATGAAAATGGCCTTGCAGTATTGGATCTCGCAACATCAACCGCAACGTAACAAGTTCATGACGATCAAACAGGGTTATCACGGTGACACACTGGCCGCCATGTCATTGTGTGATCCGCATTCCGGCATGCACCATTTATTTCATCATGCATTGCAACACCAGTTTTTCGCTGAATCACCCAACAGTCATTTTGATGAGCCCCTACATCAGAATAATTTTGATCAGTTCGCACAGGTTTTAAAACGCAACAAACAAAATATTGCGGCAGTGATTTTGGAGCCGATTGTACAAGGCGCAGGCGGAATGAAATTCTATTCGCCAGAATATTTAAAACAGGTTCGTGAACTTTGTGATGAATATCAGTTATTGCTGATTGCAGATGAAATCGCAACCGGCTTTGGTAGAACGGGTAAATTATTTGCTTGTGAACATGCGGGAATATCGCCTGACATAATGTGCCTGGGTAAAGCATTGAGTGCAGGTTATATCACCCTTGCTGCAACACTTTGTAACGATAAAGTCAGCAATGGTATCAGCCAAGGGCCAGCCAAAATCTTTATGCATGGGCCGACTTACATGGCTAATCCCCTCGCCTGCGCAGTTGCTAATACTAGTATTGATTTGTTACTCAATCAGGATTGGCAATCAACAATCAACAATATAGAACAACAAATGAAGCAGGAACTATCGCCCTGTAAAAAAATGAACGGCGTTAAAGATGTGCGAGTGCTTGGTGCGATTGGCGTAGTTGAAATGCAAGAAAAAATTGATGTTCAGGCACTGATTCCCAATATCATCGAAAAAGGTGTTTGGTTAAGGCCCTTCGGAAACATTATTTATTTAACTCCTCCCTTTATTGTGTCCAGGGAAGATTTATCGACTTTGACAACAGCAGTGTGTGGAATCGTCAGTGAAATAAAACCAACCAATAATACATCTGGCGTTATTTGAATATTTGTGGCAATTCCTGCGAGTCATTCCTGCAAATAGCTTGATTGCATGCAGGAATGACAAGAGTCAATTTAATTTCTATTGAATTTCATTAAATTTAATTATTACAACAGCCGCAGACCGACTCAACACCCCAGGTTGTTGTCACCCACTGCCCATTCCATTTGGATGTAGTTCCACAAGTTGCAGGACATTTGGTTTGGGCGTCACCATTGTTCCAAATAGGCCCTGCACTCACATTCCAACAGAGTGG
>CAZICR010000035.1:0-13440 GCA_964537795.1 uncultured Cellvibrionaceae bacterium
TCACAAGAAAGGGGTAGGTAGTTCCCGTAACGGTCGCGATTCAGAAGCGAAACGCTTGGGCGTTAAGGCTTTCGGTGGCGAATTGGTTTCAGCTGGCAGCATTATTGTTCGTCAACGTGGTACCCAGTTCCATCCAGGTGTTAACGTTGGAATAGGTAAAGACCATACCATTTTTGCGAAAGTGGATGGTAAAGTAAAATTTGAAGTTAAAGGTGAACATAGCCGTCGTTTCATCAGCATAGAAGCTGTGTAATTACGGTCAATCACCTGCTGGTTGCGAAAGTGGCTGGCAAAAAGAACAATAAAAAGCCCTGTCGTACCCCGTCAGGGCTTTTTTATATTTACCTTGGAGATAATTGTGAAATTTGTTGATGAAGCCCCCATTTCTGTCGAAGCCGGTAAAGGCGGTAATGGAATGATGAGTTTCCGTAAGGAAAAATTTATCTCCAAGGGCGGTCCCAATGGTGGTGACGGTGGTGATGGTGGCAGTGTCTATCTAATCGCCGATGAAAACCTGAATACCCTGATCGATTATCGCTTTCAGCCCCGATATAAAGCTGAAGATGGCGAAAAGGGTGGCACCAAAGATTGTACCGGCGCTAAAGGCGAAGATTTATATTTACCTGTTCCTGTTGGCACAACTGTGATCGACACCGACACGGAAGAAATCTTTGGCGATCTCACTGAAAATGGTCAGGTGTTGAAGGTCGCTCAGGGAGGATTTCACGGTCTTGGTAATACGCGATTTAAATCCAGTACCAACCGGGTTCCTCGAAAGACAACTCCAGGTACGGAAGGTGAAAAGCGTAATCTCAAACTCGAGTTAAAAGTATTGGCGGACGTTGGTATGTTAGGTTTACCTAACGCGGGTAAATCCAGTTTTATTCGCGCAGTTAGTTCTGCCAAACCTAAAGTTGCGGATTATCCTTTTACTACGCTGGTTCCTAACTTGGGTGTTGTTAAAGTCCAGCAACATCGCAGTTTTGTTATTGCGGATATTCCGGGGTTGATTGAGGGGGCTTCAGAAGGTGCAGGTCTCGGAGTTAGATTTTTAAAACATTTAACGCGTTGTCGATTGTTGTTGCACATTGTGGATATGGCTCCTGTCGATAATTCTGATCCCGCTGAAAATGTACGGATTATTGCGCGTGAGTTAGAAAAGTTCAGTCCAACACTAGCGGGTCGTGACAGATGGTTGCTGTTGAATAAATTGGATTTGTTAACTCCCGAAGAAGCCGATGAGCTTTGCAATGCGATTGTTAAATCCTTAAATTGGCAAGGGCCAGTGTTTCGGATTTCGGCCCTTAAGAGTGAGGGAACTGCTGCGTTGAGTGGCAGAATAATGGATTATCTTGAACCCATTTGGATTGAAGAGCGAGAAAATCCTGAGGTGCGCGAGCGCGAATTGGAATTGCAAAATCAAATGGCCCAGGAAGCGCGAGATCGCATTGAAGAACTCCGCGAAATTCATCGTGCCGCTAAAAAAGCGCGAGGAGAAGATTTCAACGATGATGATTATGATGTTGAAATTATTTATGCTGATTATTAATTAAAATATAAAAAATGAGCGAAAATGAAAAAACGCGAAAAAATTCCTGTTACCAAACGCTGGGTTGTCAAAATTGGCAGCGCACTTTTAACCAATGACGGAAAAGGATTGGATGCAATCGCTATTGCCGGCTGGGTAAAACAAATGGCGCAATTGCGCAATCATGGAATTGAATTGGTATTGGTTTCTTCTGGCGCAGTTGCTGCAGGCATGCGTCGTCTGGGTTGGGATTCACGTCCGACAGAAATTCATCAGTTGCAAGCTGCCGCCGCGGTTGGTCAAATGAGTTTGATCCAAACCTACGAAGTGGAATTTCAACACTATGGGTTACTCACTGCACAAGTCTTGTTGGATCACGACGATTTTTCTTCTCGTCAGCGTTATTTAAATGCGCGTTCGACGTTAAAAACATTGGTGAATTTAAAAGTAGTTCCTGTCATTAATGAAAACGATACAGTTGTCACTGACGAAATTCGTTTTGGTGATAACGATACTTTGGGTGCCTTGGTTGCCAATTTAATCGATGCTGATTTGTTAGTGATTTTGACGGATCAAAAAGGCATGTACGATTCAGATCCACGCTCCAATCCTGATGCAACATTATTAAGTGAAATTGCAGCTGACGACACGCGTCTTGAACAAATGGCGGGTGGCAGTGGTGCCTTGGGTCGCGGAGGTATGATCACCAAAGTGCGTGCTGCGCGTGTTGCTGCGCGCTCAGGTGCAGATACAGTGATTGTCGGTGGTCGAATTGAAAATGCCTTGTTGAGAATTGCAGCGGGTGACGATATAGGCACTTTTTTGTGGGCTGCACAACAACCACAGGCTGCACGTAAACGCTGGCTATCCGGCCAATTACAAACGCGCGGCACATTGGTGTTGGATGATGGTGCCGTGCGTGTATTGCGTGATCAAGGTAAAAGTTTATTACCTGTCGGTGTAAAAGAAGTTCGCGGTGATTTTACGCGCGGGGACATGGTGATCTGCGTTGATTCATCCGAAAAAGAAATTGCACGTGGACTGGTAAATTATCATGCAGACGAAGCCAAAAAAATTATCGGAAAACCCAGCAATCAAATCGCTGAGATTCTCGGTTACCAAGATGATAGTGAATTAATTCATCGCGATAACTTGGTAATAAGTTAATTTTTCTCAAAAATTAACTCGTAGATTCTACAAAAAACATTTTGGGCGCTTTAGGCAGCGCCCACATCCATCAGAAAATTAATCAATAAAAACAGGACAGTTTTATGGATAATTCCAATGAAGAATCGGTTTCTGCATCTCAAGAAAATTCCGTTCAGGAAATGAACTGGCAGTCTGTCGATCCCGCCTATAGAAAATTACTGCGATTTTATATTCTGATACAAATGCTGGTAATTCTTCCTGCGTCTGTATTCTTGCTCTGGGTAATGCCCGAAGAAGGAAGAGCAGTATTAATGGCTTTAGTAGGAATTTATCTATTGTTGTTGATTTGGCAGTTGTTGATATGGGCACCGAGAACAGCCCAGCGCTTACAATATTGTTTGCGTGAAGACGATATCAATTTGCAGAAAGGGTTTATGTACTGGCGACAAGTTTCGGTTGCCTGTAATCGCATCCAGCATTTGGAAGTCAGCCAAGGGCCACTGGAACGCTATTTAGGTTTGGCGACATTAAGCGTATTTACTGCAGGGACTCTTGGTTCCGATATGAAATTACCGGGTTTGACGTTGGAGTCTGCACAAAAAATTAAAGCTCGATTATTAAATAAAATTAATGCAGAGGAAATCGACAGCGATGAAAGCCTCTGATTGGTATCGTGTTTCACCCATTTCAGTTCTCTATTTTTTCATTGGCAACATTAATAAAGCACTGAATCTTTGGCCTGTTTTTGCAGGTGCATTCGCTGTGCCGGCAACACGTGAATGGCTTTTTGAATTGGGTGTTGTCGGATTTGCTTTGTTGATATTGGCAATATCCATTATTAACTTCTGGTTTTTTAAATTTTATTGTGATGATGAAAAAATTCAGATTCGCCGTGGTTTAATCTTTAGGAAAAATCTCACTTTGTATTTTGAGCGAGTTCAGGAAGCCAATTTGGAGCAGGCTTTTTATTTTCGGCCTTTCGGTTTGTGGGCATTGAAACTCGAAAGCGCGGGCAGTGGAAAAGAAGAAATTATTCTACCGGGTATTCATCAGGAATTAGCCAATACAATAAAACAGCGAGTGCTGGATGCACAGAAAAGCTCTCCTGTGAAGGCCAATAAGGAATTGACTGATGAAATTTCACATGATCAAAATAAATTACCTGAAGAAGCTATAGTTGATTATCGGCTTAAATTAACACCGATAGATTTATTGCGTTACGGGTTAATGCATAACACCTTGATTTATTACGTTGCTATCCTGGGGCCTATATTGGGGCAGAACGAACAGTTCTGGAAAAGTATTGGCATTTGGATTGAAAACTCTCCGCTGACCAAAGAGTTTTCCAGTTACTTATCCAATCATAATTTGTGGGTCGGCATACTGGTCGTGGTTGTGCTGGTTGGTCTGGTCTTATTCCTGATCTATGCTATTTCAATAGTTTTGTCTTTAATAAAATATTGGGATTACACATTGGTAGTGCAGGGTGAACGGTTTCAATATCAAGCCGGTTTATTAAATCGATTGGCGAGCGGTTTCAGAAAACACAAGTTACAAACTTTGGTGGTCAAACAAAGTTTGATCGCAAGATTGCTGAATCGTTATTCGATCGAAGTTCGCCAAACCAACGAAGCTAATCGAAAGCAAGGTGAAATCAATCTGGGCTTTGTCATTCCAGTAGTAACCGAAAAACAATTGGGTGATATCTTAAAAATCTTAAATATGCAAACGCCTGAATGGAAAAAATGTATTCCGGCAAAAATGTTTTGGGATGCTTTTATTTATGGCGGCCTTCTGACACTTGTCGCTGTCGCTATTTTTATTGGTACACAAATTCCTGTCTGGTGGTCTCTGGGCGTATTGCTGGCGATTGTACTTTTGAGTATTAAAAATTGGTATTCGATTGGTTATGCAATTAATGAAAATGGTTTTGCTGCCAAATATGGAGTCCTGGGTATCAAAACTATTTATGTCCCACAGATTAAAATACAAAAAATACAATTGTCACAAGGACCTATACAAAGATTACACAGGACAGCATCTATTTCATTATGGAGTGGCGCAACGCTGGAAAGTTTGAATTTCATTCCCCTGGAAAACTTGCAAGTAGAACGCGAAAAAATAATGTATCAAATCAATCGTTTTCGCGGGCGGTGGATGTAGGTGCCAAATGAATAGAAAGTCATCGCTCTTTGTGAGCGATGACTTTGGCAGTTTATTTCAAATGTTGGTTTAAAAAATCAAGTGAAGATGAAAATAAATTGGATGCCTGTTCCTGATCTTTAATGTCATGCTTCAAGTCATCCAGAATTTTGAATGAGAAAATTTTTGACGATTTTTCAAGACTGGTTTTTAATCGGTAACTTTGTTCAATATCCACAATGTCATCTTTCTTACCGTGCATCACTAATATAGGTTTTTGCAATTTATCGGTTAAATAGATGGGTGAAATACTTTTAAGCTTGTCGTAATCATTCACGTAATCACCGACGTACTCCTTAGACCATTCTTTTTGTTTTTCAGAGAACTGTGCTGATTGCAGATAGAGATTCAAATCGTAAACTCCTGCAACGACTACAGCGCATTGATAGGTTTCGGGGTGCTGGATGAGTAACATGCTTGATGCATAAGCGCCATAGCTGAGCCCCATTAAACATATGCGTGATTTATCTATTTCCGGGTGATTGATAACTGATTCTGTAGCGGAGTGAATATCTGTCAGCATTAAATCGCCCCACTGGCGTTTTCCGGCTTCTTTTAATGCTTCTGATCGACCACTGGAGCCTCGAAAGTTTACTCTTAACACAGCAAAGCCCTGTGCATTTAGCAATTGGGTGACAGGATCAAAATAGGGGGTGTCGTAAACACCAATTGGACCACCATGAGGCATAACAATCAAAGGTGCTTTTGCATTTGATGTTGGCAAATTTAATAAATAAGGAATCTTCAATCCTGCAACTGCCACCTCTCCTTCAATTTGTCTGGATGTTAACCTGTTACTGAACCAGGGATATTTTTCACCTAACAAGATTTTTCCCGACGAAGATTCCAGCCAATATTGACCTGGTTGGTTGTAGGTCTCTTCGTAAATCAGTTGTTTTTTTTTGTCCTGGCTGGTGGAAAAGGCAATTGACAAATGCTGTTGTTGATTACCGATTTTTTTGTTTTTATCCATGGTAACGTATTCAAATGCCAATCGTTCATTCCGTAGAACTTGTACGCCGACTAATTGATTGTCGGATGAAAATACGGGTTCGATAATTTTAAACGCTGACGTTTCATAAATTAATCTGAATGTTTTGGTTTTGAAATTAACCAAGTAAAGTGATCGAGGCTCTTCTTCCGTCCGGTCGATGCAATAATATTCATTTTCCGTTGTGGCTAGTGCGATAGGTAAATAGTGTGTGAAAGTTTCTTCATCCTGGTCACTTTTATCTTTACTTTCAACTTCATTGAGTTTCCATGAAGTTAATAAATGCTGATCGCCTTTGCTATCGAATTCTGTCAATGACAAAACATAAGGTTCTGCAAAATGCAAAACCGCCTTTGGTTTTTCATATTGCTTTGAAAACCAGCGTGTTGCATATCCTTTTACTTCCAGGATCTGATTGTCAGCAATAAATTGACCGCCATCAATTTTATCTGATTTCGTCAGCGGGAATTTTTCAGGCTTTAATAAACTTATGTTGAGCTTGTAAATTTTTGATTGAATACCGCTTTTAGCATAAAGAAATTTTCCCTCTTCATGAGGCAGAACACCAGACAGCCATCCGGGAGTGCGAACAATTAAAATTTGTTCCGGGGTTCCTTTTTTTGCGTAGGTATCGAGAATTAACATCTTGCGAATGGTTTTGGTGTCGATCAAATCAGCAATGCCAGCCTTGCTTTCAATAAACTGAACGGCAGCATAACGATTATCCAGCCATATCAGATTCGCAATCATGGAATCAGCAGCATAATCTGCTGAACTGAAAATAATATCTTCGGTACCCTTGGGTAATTGTTTGAAGCTGATAAGTTGTTTGTCGCCCTGGTTTTTGAGCACTAAGATAGCATTACCATCGGGACGTAACATCATACTTCTGATGGCTGCAGGTTTAAAAAAATCCTGGATGTCGGTGTTGGCGTAGGTGTTTTTTGAAAAACAAAAAATGACGGGTAACAATAACAAAATGTTAAAAATTGACATAAAAAATTTATTCATCTTATTGAATTCCATTGATGTGTTCCGCTGCAAAGTCATCACGTATTGCCATTCCATTTACTAAAGGGTAAGACTGTAATAATTCAGGGAACGATTTTTTTATCGCATCGTAATCAGTAATTATTCTGTTCAGTCGTTTGATTTCGGCATAGTTGGTGGTGCGTTTTTTTTCAATTTCCAATTTGCCAATGTAGTTGACTTTGCCTTCTGCAATCTCAAAACGCCACAGGGGATTGTCTTCTGTGTATTTGCGATAGGGAAGATCAAAATACGGAACCTTTATTTCCATAATTTGGTACTTGCCTCTAGGGAGTGTTTTCAGAAGCCATTGGTTTTGATTGGTCAGAGGCCATTCAACATTACGAGCACCGGAAGCATCAATTTTTTTGATTACCATTGCTGCGTCGGCTTCCAAATAGAGTCCTAACAATAAAAATCCCTTTCCCCTTCCTGGTTTTTCTGGTGTGTCTGCCTGTGCCGGAAAAACCAGGCTAATCATCAGTGGTATAACAATAACGAAGGATTTCAATAATGTGTTGAATAAAATCTTCTTGATTTTTTGAATAGCATAATCCATAGGATATTCTCGTGTTGCCTGGTTTGATGAATTTGGATATCTTTCCGGGTGCAAAAACACCATAAGAGTTGGCTTCTAAACCACTCTAAAACAATTAACAATGGACTTGGAGTCTGCAATGTTTACCCATTTTAGCTGCCTCAAGAGATACCTGTCTCTTGCTGTTTTAATTTTTTCCTGCTTCCTGGTGGGGTGTATTCCATCAAAAGTTAATATCAGAGAACCCATAACCCAGGAAACACCTATTACACAGGATGGGGTGGTGGTTGCCAAAGTGATTAATGCTGCTGGAGCTGTTTTACCCTTCAACCAATTCACGATCACACCAAAAGATGTGAACAAAAATAAAGACAGTCAATACCCAAGATTATTGTCATTGGGTGATCCCGAAGAGGTGTCCATTTTTGCTTCAACTGTTCCCCCTGGAGAATATTCGGTTGATAGTGTTCGTTCATTTCATGTGATAGGTGAATATTTTTATTCCATCTGGGCGACAGGTGGTGTTGAGTTAGGCGTGTTCAATGTCGAGCCCGGAAAAATTACAGATTTGGGAACTTTCATCTATTACCGCAAAGTAGAAGGGGATCGATACATGGAAAAGTTGATTCGTATCCCGGACACTAATAATCAGACATTTATTAGCATCTACCGCCCATTCTTGAAATATGATCCGGCAAATGTGTTGTCCTGGGTTGATGATGGCTTGAATGCTGATCGTTTTTCCAATTATGTTGCACTTGCCCAAAATCCAACAGTATTTACTGAACGCTATTTAAGTCCGACGGGTTCACTTTTTTTGCTGGGTAAATTAGGTGCAATAGTGGAACGTAAAAAAACAGGTGAATGGAATCAGGAAATGTTGGAAACCAATGCTGAGTTAAATGCCATTGCCCAAAATGAAAAAGGGCAAATTCTTGTTGGCGGCGATCAGGGAGCGCTTTTCTTTAAAGACAATAAAGGAACCTGGAAAGATATTTCGTTTGATTTGAAAACCAAAATTGGCGGTATCAAATGGTTGCCTGATGGCAAGGCGAATATTTTTGCTGTGCAAAATGGACGAGCAGTTGTATTAACAGCTAACCCTGGTAGTGCAAAAATTCAGTGGGACACAAACTTTTATTATTCTGTTACCAAAGGCTGGCATGACGGTAATGATGTGGCGGTGGTGACAGGTGATCCATTGGAAGCGGACATTGCAGAAAAATTAAAACAAACAGAAAAAGCGCAAACCAAGAAAGCCAATAGAAAAACCAAGGCCAGAACCCAAAGCTCGAGGGTTTCCAATTTCACAATGGAATCTTTTATGGGGCATGAATATTTACGGTTGACTGTGCAAAAATCAGGTTACGACAATCAATTTAATATTTTTGACTCAAGCCAACCAAAACTTTTCAGTATGTCAAAAGACATGAAAGCTATTCGATTTGAATCCAAAATGTCAGGTGAAATGGATGGCATCATTCATGCGGGCGCTACAAATTTGGGAATCAAAAAAGCGGGTTTTTGGTCTTGGACAGGTAAAGACAGCTATTTTCGATTTAATTCTCAATCCAATTCATGGACTGAAATGAAAACTTATATAGATAAATGTCCTAAAGCTGGCGAAAAAGTCGCGCGGTGTCAGGTAGATGGTAAAACAGTTAGTCGTAAAGAAAGCTTTAATTTTTTGACGATACCTGTATTTAAAGATGTGAATAATGCTTACGTTACTGTCAGACCAAATGTTGCCTATGGTGCGGAAGCAAAAACTTATCTTTTGCACACTGCGGATGGCGGGAATTTGTGGAAGAAACTGGACGTGGAATTACCTGGAAAGTTTTGTACGGATATAGTTCCGGAAATTCACGACCGTATCTTGTTGCATTGTTCAGGTGTCTCCGGAGATTTTTACGAATCAACCGACGAAGGTAAAACCTGGAAGCATGTTCGTCAGCATGAAAGTTTTTAATTCCTTTTAAGGCGGCCGATAATTGTTTTTTGAGAAACAATTATCGGCGTTTTCCTTAGGTTGCTTTATCAAACTATTCAGGATGTTATTCGGTTTTAAGCGTATCGGCAGGGCGGGCAGAGACAATTCGAAAGGTATGCAGGGTGCTAATGGCGCTAGTGAGCGCAAATATAATCACTACAGACAAAATTGTTAAAGCAAAACCCCAAACAAGTAAATTAATCTGATTCGGAAATTCCTTTAACCAGTCGGACATAAAATACAACCCCACCGGCATAGCAGCTGCGTGTGCCAGTAAAATGAATAGTAGAAATCGCTTGCTCAATAACTGAATAATATCCCATCGATTAGCGCCATGCAGTTTGCGCAAGGCAATTTCTTTCTTGCGTTTTTGTGCATCCAAACTAGACACCCCATAAATTCCTAGCAAACAAATCACCAAAATAATAACCAGAAAAGCGTAGAGGAACTGGTTGATTAATTTTTCCTGCTTAATTGAACCTTCAATTTCATCTTGCAGACTCCAATGTAAGGGCTCGGTGCCTACTATCTTCACGGAAATTTCTTTTAAAAACTTTAGTGTCTCTTCAAGGTGACCTTCTTTGTACCGAAGAGAAAATGGAATAGAAGCTTCAGGCGTCATTGCATTCCAAAATATACAATTCACTGGCGCAGATAATAATCCACCTGACGAAATTTGACTGGTTACGGCCGCTATTCGAATTTGTGCCGGCGTTTCTTGGTACGAAAAATAGAAATTAAGCATTTGACCAACGGCTGATTCGGGACTGGCGAACCCTAATGAATTTAAAGACTGTTCACAGAGTACTGCATCACCGGGTGTATTAGAAGATTTGATTGATTTATCAGGTAAGGAGCCTGCAATAATTTTTATCCCATAAGTATCAAAAACATCAAAATCAGCGATGGCAATTGGATGTAAGCTTGGAGCCTTTTCTCTCGGGATACCAGTGGCTGATATCTGTATTAGTTGATTGTAGTTGGATATCCCTGCTGCCGCTCGTGAGACACCCAGAATAGTTGGGCTTTTTTTTAGTTCTTGTATAAGCACATTTTTTTGAGCGACACTGACAAATCCTTGAAAGTAAAATTGAAGGACATTTTTGTATGAGTAGCCTAAGTCCCGATTTAATGAATGATGAATTTGTAGTGACATAATACCGGCAGCAATACCAAAGCATGCTGCAGCAAAAAACTGAAAACACAAAAATGCGTAACGCACAAAGCGTGAATCAGTTCGTTCTGTATATTGGTTTGCACTTAATATTCTGGCTGGCATAGTATTTTTAATCGACAGCAAAGGAAAAAGTGCCAGTAAAATACTCACGAAGATAAGTAGTGATGCCAGGTAAACCCAGAGCTGCCCAAAATGCCGAATGCTGAAATCTGATTGTATAGAGAGTAATGTAAATAACCAGGGCAATATGGGTTGAGTGATGGCAAGTGTGACTGCAAATGCCACAACTAAAAATACCAAACTTTCAACTAAAAATAATAGAAATAAATTTTTGTAAGAGGCCCCCACTAGCCGATAAAGAGCAATTTCTTTTTGCCTTTGTAGTTGGGATGAAATCACTATATTGATATAGTTAGCCAGTGAAACTAAAAGTACAGCAGCGGCAATCAAATAAAGTATCCACAAGGTCGTATTTTTTCCAGGATTTAAATCTTTATCCAAATGAATGTCTGTAATTGCTAGTAACTTTGGTCGATGTTTGTGCAGTTCACTAATTAACTCCTTTGTTCCATCGGATTTTGTAGTTAAATAATTAGTATCAAACATCTGATCAAGATGCTGTTGGTATTGCTGTCGGCTGATACTGCCTATTATTTTTAAAAAAATTTGAGTATTTAAAAACTGACGGGATGAATCAATTCTATAAGATAATTTTTTGATGTAGGCAGATTTTTCTATTGAGGATCTTGGAGATGGATTTTCAATAACTGCAACGACCTTGAATAGTTTGACGGAAGAGCCGGCCCCATCATTATCATCAGGTAAAGCTTCATTAGCTGGAATACTGATGGTTCTACCAATTGCTGAATCTTTGCCGAACAGGTTCTCGGATAAATGTTCGGCGATCACTATTGCATCAGGTGTTATTGTAAATTCTGAAATATTTCCCGCAATCACTCTAGGTTTAAATAGCTCAAAAAAAGCTTCATCAGTTATACCCATCGAATAGGCGCTAGAGGCGTTCATGGTATTTTCAGGAATACTTGGATGAGCGATTCGTCCAATCATGCCTGTAATAATCTCATTTTGTAGTTTGTTAGATGCCAGTACATCTGAAAAATGTTGTGAACTACCAATTCCAAATTCACTTTTTAATACATAAATATTTTCAGCATCTTCCCAGTGATGATCCCAGGTTCGTTCACTGTGATTAATCACCATCACTATAATAAAAGCACAAAGACCAAGCGTTAAGCTCAGCAACTTCAAAAATGATAACCATTTATTTCGCAGTAGATGACGAGTAATAATGTTTAGATGGTGTAAAAACATGGCCTAATTCCTGTTAGTGATGAGTTTCGGAAATTAACTTGCCATCAAACAAATGGATTTGTCGTCTGGCGTAGTTGGCATGTTCTTGCGAGTGGGTCACCATAATAATGCTGGTGCCTTCGGCATTGAGTTGTTGCAAAATTTGCATGATTTCCTGACCGCGAACCGAATCCAAATTACCTGTGGGTTCATCTGCCAGGAGTAAATCGGGATTTGCAACCAGTGCGCGAGCAATCGCTACACGCTGTTGCTGGCCGCCAGATAATTGATGCGGAAAATGTTTGGCCCTGTGGGATATTTCCAGCTTTTGTAGAACCTGAGCTATTCTTTCCTTACGGATTTTTGATGGAATATCGTTATAGATCAGCGCAATTTCTATGTTTTCGAACACAGTCAATTCATCAATCAGATTAAAACTTTGAAAGATAAATCCCACTTTATTTTTTCGGATTTTAGCAAGCGCTGTTTCGGAATAACGCGCAACATTTTGATTGTCAAAATAATAATCACCAGTCGATGGTACATCCAATAATCCCAAGATGTTCAGGAGTGTCGATTTACCACAGCCTGAAGGCCCCATAATCGCGACAAATTCACTTTTATTAATGGTTAAATGAATATCGTTTAATGCGGTGGTTTCTACCTGGTCTGTACGAAAAACTTTGTTGAGGTTTTCAATTTTAATCATGATTCAATTCTCTATTTTAAGTTTTAATTCATCTGCAAAGCGGGCATAACTACTGATAATGACTTTTTCTCCTTTTTTCAATCCTTCTATAACTTCGATAAATTCACCATTTTGTCTTCCTGTTTTGATAAATCTTTTGTAAGCCTGATTATTCTTATCGACGACAAAAACCCAATTGCTACCGGTATCCCTGACAAATGAATCATAAGGGATGCAGAGCGCTTGTTCCGGGTTGCCTATTTCCAGTTGCAGTGGCAGGTTTTGTCCGCGGTTAATATTGGCGGGTTGTGTTGATTCAAATACAAGATCAATTTTTATGTGCCCCTCCTGTATCTGCGGATATATTTTTTTGACGATTAATCTGTAGTTTTGTCCATCAAAATCCAAACTGGCTATTTGTCCGGGGCTGAGTTGTGGTTGGTAAAATTCTTGTATTTCCGCTACCAGTTTAAATTGAGTTGGGTTATCTATCTGTCCTATGCGTTCACCAGGATTGAGTGATTGACCAATTTCCAAATTAAACGCTGTCAGTTTTCCGGCAGTCGGTGACAATATTTTTAGGTTGCCTAAGTTTGCTCTGGTGAATTTTAAATTTTCTTCCAAATAACTAATCGAATCGCGGATTTTTTCTATTTGTGATCTATAACTGGTTTTGTTGATGTTATAAGAGTCTTTTACCAGCTGGTAATTGAGTTTTTTTGATCGAAGATTAATGGTTTCATTTTCAATTTCCTGAGCACTGACAAACTCCTTGTTAATCTGTTTCAAGCGTTTGAGTCGCGATTCAATAATGTCAATATCTGATTTAAGTCGAAT
>CAZICR010000036.1:0-6721 GCA_964537795.1 uncultured Cellvibrionaceae bacterium
ATAAATAATCACTCGTCTCACCCACTCACTGGAATCTCAGCTAATCTGTACAACCCTAACGGACTTTATGATACAACATGTAACTCAATTCGCCATATTCTATTATTTAAAGTTTGATATTTTCTATTGTATAGGTTTACATGCTTGTCTTGGCAGGAACAATTTGGAAAATACCGCGTGAATGAATTAACCCTGACACAAATTATTTTGGTGATGCTCATCTTCATATGGAGCGGATTTGTCCGTACTGGATTGGGCTTTGGTGGTGCCATGATGTCGCTGCCTTTATTGTTGTTGGTGGATGACCGACCTTTGGTTTATTTGCCTATCATTGCGGTTCATCTTCTGGTTTTTTCTACGCTCACTGTGTGGCAAAACAATCGAAATAAATCCGACTCGCCTGCGGAAAAAATTTCCACTGTCGATTGGGCTTATATTAAAAAGTCCATGAAGATCATGATTATTCCCAAACTCATAGGTGTCGCTGGTTTGCTAACCATTCCGGCGAATATTATGAGCATTATTATTTTCAGCATCATCTCGGTTTATTCCATCACTTATATTTTGAATAAACCTTTCAAGAGTTCTCATCCGGTGACCGATGGCATTTTTTTGGGATTAGGCGCTTATATCAGTGGAACTTCTTTAATCGGTGCGCCATTAATCATGACTGTTTATATGGTGCATGTGGCTCGCGAAAAATTACGCGATACGCTGTTTGTGCTCTGGTTTATTTTGGTCAGTATTAAAATGTGTGCATTTTTAATTGCGGGTATAGATCTGCAGTTGGAGGCGCACCTCTGGTTGTTACCCGCTACAGCGATTGGCCATTATTTTGGTTTGAAGTTTCATACCCGATTATTGAAAGCTGATCCGGTGGTGTTTTATCGGGTGATTGGCAGTGCGCTGCTCTTTGTCAGTGCGTTTGGGTTGGTCTCTTTATATTGGTAATTACAAAAACCATGAATCTGATTTCCTGTGTTCTAATCTTGATTGCATTTATTAGCTTTTCAACACAAGCCGACACGCAATCACAACGCTGCCATTATTCCACCTATAAGTGGAACGTAAATTCACGAACCGCCGTTGAAGCCAAAACTATTTCCAAATTAAGAAGTGAATTAACGCCAAGTGAAATAGATGCAGCATCAGGCTGCACTTTATGCGAAGAAGATCAGGAGACCATTCGTCTAGCGGGATTAAATGAATTTAAAGTCTGTAAAAAATTGGCGCCCAAAATCAAATTGGTTCTCTCAGAATTAATCAAACAAGGCCAACCCATTCGCGATGTTGTCGGTTATAGAGTCGGCATGACACGCGGCAATGTCGATAACCAAGGCAACCGCACCCAATTCAGCAATCATTCTTTTGGCGTCGCCATTGATATCAACACTAATCAAAATGGTTTGTATGATAACTGCGTGCAGTGGAATTCCAAATGCCGCTTAATCAAAGGCGGCCCCTGGAACCCATCCAACCCCGAAAGCTGGACACTCAATTCCCCAACCGTCACAGCCTTCAAACAAAACGGTTTTCAATGGGGCGGCGAAATCAAAGGTCAACAAAAAGATTTTATGCATTTTTCGCCGAGTGGGTATTAATAACTTTATGCCTGGGTTTGCTTGTCATTATCTGAGTAACAAAACATGAAATTAATATTTTCCCTATTCATCCTATTTTGCAATTCTGCGTTTTCATGCTCGCCAATGCCGATCAACTCAGAAAAGGAAGCTGAATATTACACCATCAAAGATTTTGATGAGGCTCCTATTGTAGCCAAGGCTTTCGTCAAAAAGACAACGAATCTCAAAGAACACTCCAAAGAGCGTGATTACGACTATGAATACCAATATTCTCGAATAGAAATTTTAGAAACATACAAAGGCCAAATTCCTCAATATATCTATACAAAAGAAAATGTAACTTGTTGCCTGTGTGGAACCAGCTTAACCGAAGGATTGCAATATCTGATGTATTTAACGCACAGCGAAAAGGATATTTATGTATTTTCCAGTGGGCCTGTAGACTTCTCAAAAGCGAACAAAGTTATCACCATTAACAATAAAATATTGTCAGGCGAAATAGACCCTAAAAATATTTCTTTTAGTGAATACACTAGACCACCGTATATTTATGAGATTTCGGAGTAATTCTTAAATTGCACTTTACTCGCCGATCCAAAGTTGATTCCTCAAAAGCTATTTTCTCTGTTCTTGTGGGCGCTCTAGCTTCAATTGGAGCATTATTTGTTATTTTGATTTTTATTTTTGGTGATTCCCCTAATTCTTGCGGCAAGAATTCAGATTCTGTTGTCTATGCTCGCGGATTATCTAAAGAGCGTTTAGCTAGACTCTACTATGATATGGAAAACCTTTCGGATAACTCCAGCACTGAAATTAGAGTTAATGCGGATGGTAAATTTCCAGAACCCTTCGCTGATATACAGGCAGTTAAGATTCGACCGAATTATGAAAATATAATGCTGCAGGGTTGTTTTGATCATGCTGTCTCCTTAAATTTTCATGGCTTTCAAAAAAATAGAAATATTAAACCAAATCGCCAAATCATTTTACGTTGGGGCGAGCCTGAGAATTCAGGCGGTGAAGTTATATGGTCTGAATAATACAAATTCGTGAAAAATTGACTATTTTTAAATAAAACCATTTTATCCCTCTAGGTTTATACAAAACAAAACGATATGCTCCACACGCAAACTTAAAAATAATTTGGGTAAGTGACAGATGGAATTTAGTCTGAATGAAATTCAAGAGTTGTCGCCGGATGATGCGTCGATCAAGGCAGCAAAAGGATTGGTGGTGCCGGGCAAGTGGCCGAGTTTGGGTGTGGATGAACTGGCTATTTGGGGCGAGTGTCAAGGTAGTGGGAGCCGGCCTTATCAGGTACAGGTGGATAAATCCGGGCCTGCGTTTAAATGTACTTGTCCCAGTCGAAAATTTCCGTGCAAGCATGGCCTCGCATTATTTTTATTATTGAATCAACACAAGACCGCATTTACTGCGAATACCGCGCCTTCCTGGGTGACTGACTGGTTGCAATCGCGTCAGGAAAAGACAGAAAAACAAGCCGCGAAAAAAGCCGAAACTGCAAAACCGGTTGACCCTGAAGCACAAGCCAAACGTGAAGAAAAACGCGAACAACGTATGGCGGGGGGATTAAATGAATTATCTACCTGGTTGCAAGATCAAATTCGTCAGGGGCTTGCCAGTTTACCTTCTCGTGCGGAACAAATTTCTCATCTCGCTACACGTATGGTTGATGCACAATTGCCTGGTGTTGCCGCGCGTATTCGGCAATGGTTAGTTTGGTTGGAACAGGATTCACTCTGGTCAGAAAAAATTCTGGCTGATTGGGGTTTGTTGCAATTATTGATTGATGCCTTCCCCCGTTTATCTGAATTTAATGATGCATTAAAAACCGATGTCTTATCAGCGTTGGGAGTTAGTTTTGATAAAAACCAGATTCTCGAATCGGGTGAAATTATTGAAGACGATTGGATTGTGTTAGGGCTGACTACTTATGAAGATAATCGCCTGTGGATTCGACGTGCCTGGCTGCAATCTTGCCGTACACAAAAAATTATTTTGATGCTGGATTTCTCTCACGGCTTCCGAAAATTTGAACACACACTCATAAACGGTTCCTGCGTTCATGGAAAAATTGCGTTGCAATCGGGTCGAGGTATTCAGCGGGGCATTTTTATTGAAACGCCCGTTATTAAAAACGCCCCTAAACTTCCTGCCCTATTATCTTTAGAACAAAGTCTGGATTTATTGACCACACAAACCGCAGAAAACCCCTGGCGATTTCAACAAGCGCTGATGATTTCGAATGCGACTATTATGCCGCAGGGTGATTTCTGGTTTTTAATCAGTGAAGAAAAACAAATTCCATTAGAGATTCAAAAAAATCAAGCTTGGAAAATTTTCAGTGAAAGTGGCGGCGAAGCGCTGCATTTCTTTGGTGAGTGGCAAGCCAATCAGCTGAGGCCTTTGAGTGTGTGGAAAAATGATTGGCTTTGGCATCAGCAAGGAGAAACAGCATGAGCTTGCTGAAATCTTATACCAGTGAATTATTTTTAGGCAGCGAACGCAAAGCACCCGCTTTACCCAATCATGCTGGTGAGCTCGGCGATTTGTGCCAAAAAATTATGGTCAGCAATGATCCAGTTGAAACACAAATTTTACGAATTGCAGCCAGTTTGCATTTGTATTCACAAGCTGGTTATATCCCTTCCAGTACAAATCAATTACAAGCAGAAAAAAGTTTGGCTGAAGAACATCCAATAATGAATGATGAAAACCTTGTGCAAGCTTTTCAGCAAATTATTGAAGATGGCCCTGTCAGTTTGATGCACATTCCACTCATTACGTTGATTCAAAAACAACATGTATTGGCACCGGTGCTATTACCTGCATTTTTTGATTTGGCGATTCAGTCACCTGAAATCAAACCTTATTTACCTAAAGTCATGGGCAATCGCGGCCGCTGGTTGTTGAAAGCTAATACAGAATGGAATACTCAACTATTTGCTGATGACCAATTAAAAGATGAAGATTGGCATGATGGTAGCTTCCAACAATCGATTGCTTACATCCAACAATTGCGCGCATTGGATGCAAACAAAGCCCGCGAATTAATAGCAACACGTTTACCGGAATTGGATGCGCGGCAAAGATCCGAATTAATTGAGGCTATGTCAATTCAATTATCTGCTAGCGATGAACCTTTTCTGGAATCTCTACTAAAAGATCGCAGCAAAGAAGTGCGAAACAAAGCTGCGAATTTTTTGACCTTAATTCCTGATAGTCAATTTGTGAATCGTGCAGGGTCGCGCATGCTACCTTTATTGATTGCCGAGAAAAAATTATTTCGCAAACATTGGTCCATTAATATTCCGGATCAATTCAATGCAGCTTGGGCGCAAGACACTATTGAAGAAAAACGTCCGCAATCGGAATCGCTTGGGCAAAAAGGCTGGTGGTTTTATCAAATGCTGCTGACTCTGCCTTTGCAATGGTGGGAAAAAACGCTGGAATTTTCAGCCAAAGATTGTTTGCAATGGGCAAAGGAAAGTGATTGGCAGGAAGCCCTGTTACGCGCATGGCAAGAAGCTTGTTTGCGCGAAAAAAATAGCAGCTGGGCTGAAGCTTTTTTGCAAATGGGTTCGACTAAAAATTTTAATCTGGATATCACCAGACTCATTGATTGTTTAACCTTACCCAAGCGACAGGATTGGTGGTTATCTTTATTGAAAGACAAAAATGCTCAAGAACACAGGCCATCGATTGTCAATTGGATTTGTAATTTTTTAATTCAGGAATATCAACATCATCAGCAATTGGATTCGCTGGCTTTAAATGATGCATTCTTGCAAAAATTGATGAGCAGCGTTAGTACTTACCTTTTTTCATCTGAATCACGTTGGGATTATGTTTTTCGTCCGATCTATTTGCAAATGCTCTGTTTAATTCCCCATTCAGTTTTATCAGAGACCATTACATTATGGCCAACCCAAGTTGAACCCAATAGTGCAACTGAAGAGTTGCTAGCCAAAGCTCATCGAATTGTGCGGATTCGCACGCTCTTTCATCAACTAGCAGTGAGTAAGGATTTATGAGTCAAGTATTACGACAACACGCGGAACAACAATTTGCTGAAGAATTGGATGCATTAAAAAAATCTGATTCACGACACAAGCCAACCAATTGGTCTTTATCGCCTTGGGCTGTTGCAACTTATTTGTTAGGTGGCAAACTCGACTCCGGTTTTACTGTTTCAGCAAAATATATTGGTAACCGTCGCATTATTGAAACTGCCATTGCGACACTGGCAACCGATCGCGCTTTATTATTATTTGGTGTTCCGGGTACCGCAAAATCCTGGGTGTCTGAACATTTGGCAGCAGCGATTAGCGGCAACTCCACCTTAATTGTGCAAGGCACCGCCGGTACCAGCGAAGAACAATTGCGTTATGGTTGGAATTACGCCGAACTTTTATCAAAAGGTCCTTCAGAAAAGGCCTTGGTGCGCAGCCCTCTAATGCATGCCATGAGCAATGGAAAAATTGCGCGTGTTGAAGAGTTAACGCGAATTCCGGCGGACGTGCAAGATACATTAATTACGATTCTTTCTGAAAAAACTTTACCCATTCCTGAACTGGCGGACGAATGCCAGGCGGTGCAAGGTTTTAATTTAATTGCGACAGCGAATAATCGTGATAAGGGCATTAACGAATTATCCAGCGCATTAAAGCGTCGCTTTAATACGGTGATTTTGCCAGTGCCCGCAACCGAGGAAGAAGAAGTCAGCATTGTTACCAAACGTGTTGCCGAAATGGGTCGCAGCATGGAGTTGCCCGCAGAACCGCCCGCATTAAAAGAAGTAAAACGTGTGGTTCAAATTTTTCGCGAATTGCGCAACGGCATGACTGAAGATGGCAAAACCAAACTCAAACCTTCCAGCGGCAGTTTATCAACAGCAGAAGCCATTTCTGTTATTAATTCCGGCTTGGCTTTAGCCGCACATTTTGGTGATGGTGTTTTAAAAGCCTCTGATATTGCGTCGAGTTTAGTCGGTGCAATTGTAAAAGATCCGGTACAAGATCAAATTATCTGGCGCGAATATCAAGAAACTGTAATGAAAGAACGAAGCGACTGGAAAGATCTTTATCGTGCGTGCAGGGAATTAGAGTAACTACTGA
>CAZICR010000036.1:6821-13439 GCA_964537795.1 uncultured Cellvibrionaceae bacterium
GGTCTAGATACTGCGACTTTTTATTTAAAATCAAAAGGCAAATTTTCATGGCTGATTCGCCGTTTCATTTTTTTGGTATTCGACATCACGGGCCCGGCTGTGCGCGTTCGTTGAAAGATGCCTTGGAAAAATTGCAACCCGATTGCATTCTGTTGGAAGGCCCACCCGAAGGTGAAGCCCTGCTGGAATTTTTACAAGATCCGGAGTTAGTTCCGCCGGTAGCGCTACTAATTTTTAATCCTGACGATTCAAAAGAGGCTGTCTTTTATCCTTACGCCGTTTTCTCTCCAGAATGGCAAGCGTTGCAATTTGCGCAGCGTCAAAAAATTCCGCTACGCTTTATGGATTTATCCGTATCACAATCTTTCGCTTTGGAGAAAGAAGCCCAAGAACCGGAAATGGTAACAGAGGAAATCGAAGATGATATTCCCGTTACACCAGCAGATCCTTTGGATTGGTTAGGCCAGGCTGCAGGATATGACAGCGGCGAAAGTTGGTGGAATCATTTAGTCGAAGAGCGTTGCGATAGCCTTGAATTATTTGCGGCCATTCGCGAAGCCATGGTGACAGTACGTGAAGAAATTCCGCAGATGTATGCCAATAAATTCAAACGCCATCGCGAACAATTGCGCGAAGCCTCCATGCGTAAAATCATGCGTGAAGCACAAAAAGAATTTTCACGCATTGCGGTGATTTGTGGTGCCTGGCATTTACCCGCACTGGAAAAAATGCCGTCCGCCAAAGCCGATAATGATTTACTCAAAGGTCTCGGCAAAAGTAAAACAGCGACCACCTGGGTGCCTTGGTCTTATCCACATTTAACTTATGAAAGTGGTTATGGAGCCGGAGTATTATCCCCTCAATGGTATGAACAAGTTTGGTTGCAAAGTGAAAATCATCATCGCGGTATTCAATGGTTAACCAAAGCTGCGCATTTGTTTCGCGAAGAAGATTTGGATTGTTCATCTGCACAAATTATTGATGCTATGCGTCTTGCTGATTCACTCGCCGCTCTGCGCAATAAACCGCAACCGGGATTGGATGAATTATTTGAAGGCCTGACCACAACCGTTTGCATGGGCGATCAGAATCGCTTGCGATTGATTCGAAAAAAATTGGTGATCGGCGACAAGCTCGGACAGATTCCAGCCTCGGTTCCCAGCATCCCTCTACAGCGCGATTTGGAACAGCAACAAAAATCCTTGCGTATGAAAGCCGATGCAGCGCAAAAGGTATTGGATCTGGATTTGCGTCAGGAAAATGATTTGGCTCGCAGCCATTTATTGCATCGTTTAAATATTCTCGGAATTCATTGGGGACATTTGCAAGATTCAGGTCGCAGTACCAAAGGTAGTTTTCACGAAATCTGGACATTGGAATGGCAGCCGGGATTCGCTTTGTCGATTATTGATGCGGGTCGTTGGGGCAATAGTGTCATTAAGGCCGCAACGAATAAAATTATTGCCGAAGCAAATGCTAGCCAATCTTTACATCTTGTTGCTGATTTATTGAATCAATTATTGTTGGCCGATTTGCCCGATGCTATGGAACCTGTGACCCAGCGTTTGGAAAATCTTGCGGCAACTTCCGGCGATTTATTGCAACTGCTCGGCGCAATTCCACCACTCACCCAAATTGCGCGTTACGGTAATGTGCGCAGCACAGACACCGCATTAGTGAATCAACTATTGGAACATTTGGTTCCGCGCACAGCTATTGCGCTTTCACCGGGTTGTCATTCATTGGATGAAGATGCCGCACGCGATTATCAAAAGGCGATTTTAAAAGCGCATCAATCCATTCAATTAATTGCCAATGGCGAGCTCACGCAAGAGTGGATGTTAGCGATCAAAAAATTGCGCGATTTTCCCAGACATCCCGCGATGATAGCTGGAATGGCAACACGATTATTATTTGATGCCAAAGCCGAAGAATCTGATTCAACACCACAATTAATGAGCCAGGCTTTATCTATTGGTCATGAGCCAGTTCACTCTGCACTCTGGCTGGAAGGTTTTTTACAAGATTCTGCCATGATTTTATTACACGATGATCACTTGTGGCATTTGATCAACGATTGGATTTTAGGTTTGGGCGCAGATTATTTTGTCGAAACCCTGCCATTGATTCGCCGTAGCTTTGGACAATTTTCTGCCGCCGAAAAACGCCAGTTGGGCGAAAGAGCCAAACAATCATCAAGCGTCAAACCAATCGTTAATCTCGATATTGATTCAGTGCGCGGAGAAAAGTCCTTACTGTTAGTTAAACAACTTTTGGGGATGTAATCATGAGTTTGCAAGAACAGGAAAGACGTTGGCGACTGGTGTTAGGCGAAGCCTCGCAAGAACAAAATATGCCTGCCAATTTATCAGCTGAAGATTTAAAAATCGATGCCGCTTTATCAGCACTTTATGATCAGGATTCACCGAAAAATCTTCGTGGTGGTTCTGGTAGTTCATCGCCAAAAGTCGCGCGTTGGTTAGGCGATATTCGCCAGTATTTTCCCAGTAGCGTCGTCAAGGTCATGCAAAAAGATGCTTTCGAGCGTTTGAATTTGCAAAGTATGTTATTCGAAAAGGAAATGCTGGAATCGATTGAACCCGATGTGCATCTGGTCGCCAATCTGTTAGCACTGCGCGGGATTATCCCAGAAAAGACCAAAGATACTGCAAGACAAGTGGTGAAACGTGTAGTCGATGAATTAATGAAAAAATTGGAAGAACCTATGCGCTCTTCTGTAATTGGCGCATTGAATCGCGCGCAAATTAATCGGCGTCCGCGCTATAAAGAAATTGATTGGAACCGCACCATCAAACAAAATTTAAAACATTGGCAAGAAGATTATCATTCGATTATTCCCGAACAATTGATTGGTTATGGCCGCAAAAGCCAACGCACACAACGCGAAATTATTTTATGTATTGACCAAAGTGGTTCAATGGCAGCGTCTGTTGTCTACTCCAGTATTTTTGGCGCCGTCATGGCGTCGCTGCCAACCGTCAAAACCCATCTGGTGGTTTTCGATACGGCTGTAGTGGATATGACCAAAGAATTGGATGATCCCGTTGATTTGTTATTTGGTGTGCAACTGGGCGGTGGCACTGATATTAATCGCGCGGTGGGTTATTGTCAGGGGCTTATTCGTGAACCAAAAAATTCAATTTTGGTTTTAATATCAGATCTCTACGAGGGTGGTGTTGAAAAAAATCTGCTGCAACGTGCAAGTGAACTGGTCGCGTCTGGGGTTCAATTTATTGCGCTGCTTGCACTCAGTGATGAAGGTGCACCTTCTTACGACCGGGAGTTGGCTTCGAAACTTGCCGAATTGGGTGTTCCTTCTTTCGCTTGCACGCCTGACAAATTCCCATCATTAATGGCTGCTTGTATTAAACGCGAGAATATAAATCTATGGGCAGCCAATGAAGAACTGGTGACAATCCGATAGTGGCGCATTAATCATCGTCGTTTGTTTTGTGAGCCTTTTCCTACAAATAATGCAGATTTTCGCTAATGTATCTCAAGATAAGTATTGTTCTATAGTAGTCAACATCAGTGAGATGTATGTAGCGACAGAGATAGTTCTGGCGCCAATTTGGAGGGGTGTGCCTATGTCATTAATCACGCAGGATATCGAAATTATTCGTCAGGTTCGACGTTTGTGTTTGCAACAACGTTTTGAAGAGGCGTTGGATGAGGCTTGGAAGATAGAAGACGCCGAAACACGTCAAACCCTGCTGGCAATTTGTAATTCATTTGTACGTTCAAAATTCAGAGACAAGGTGGCCTGAAGAGTCAGTGATATTGCCGACTAGCCCAGGAAAAATTGACGGCCTCAGCTTTTTCATAGCAAGCAAAATGCTTTGTTGATTTTTTCTTCCAGTTCCATTTTCATTTGCCAGAATTCAACTAACTGCAAGCCTTGTTGCAAACTCTGGTGGCGGGATATATCCAGATCGGTAATGTAACAAGGATAAATATCATTAGCCTTGCGATGTTGTTTAATATAAGTAGCGACCTGATTGAATAAGGTTTCTCCATGCAGGTAAGTTGAAAATTCCTGTTCATTGCAATAAATCAAATAACCTGTGTGATTGTTTTCATCAATATCGACAAAAACTTTAATGCTGAATTGCGGAAGTTGTTTGTATTGTATTTCGATATTTCTCTCTTCTATACGCCACTCCGATTGTGCGGACCCTAGCAGCGCATTTTTGGCTTGTATTTCAAAACAGGCCAGTTTTGGCAAGCTCTGATTGTCATCCACCTCAAATTCCAGTTTATGCATCATGGCCTGCAAGAAATAACATAAGGGGCGCAACAGGCTGGCCAATGAATGGAATTGGCATGAATGAAAAGACAGGGATCCTTTATCATCCAATAAATATACATCTGCTTGTTGTTGATGAATTCGATAAAAAAGTTGGATCGCTTTGGTTGAGTAAAGCTGATGTATTTGCGGTATTGGTGTTTTACGAAGAGCGAAAGGATCGATAAACAGCTTGCCCGGTTTTGATCTGGGTAAAGCCAAATGTTTTAACAATTGATTGATTGATTGAGTTCGGAATACAGGGTTTTGAATAGTTGAAGGTGACTCGATAATAATAAACTCTTCAGCCATTTCAAACAGAAATCGCGGATTGGCTTGGGCAGCACCGAAAAAACAAAAATGAAACTGTTTCCACAGTTCTTCCAATCGTTGTGCGATTAAATTGCCTTTACCTGTATTAAAGCAACGAAAATGTAACTCGGGGAAATGAAAACCTTGCTTACTGATCAGCTGTAAATAATATTGCATCAATTGAACCAGTGCGTCTCGTTCAAAATGGCGGCAAATAATTTCTCCCCAAGAGTTGATATAAATACATTCCAGACTGTGAACCAAATTTTCTCTGAATCCACTGTAACCCAAGGCATCATTGCGATTGCTAATTAGATGAAGCCCCTTTTTCTGCAGTTCTGTTTGTGGATCAATACCAAAATTGGCAATGATAAGAAAATGCGTAATATAAGCTGGGGCATGAAACGCCTGGTGATCCATCGTTTGTTGTTTGTCTGGTAGCCATTGTTTAATGCTGGTAAATAGCTGATGCTGGGAAAAATTGACACGAAAATTATTTGAATTGAAGTTCAGGCGTGTTGATTGATCAATTAGCCCATTGGCATAACACCAAAATAAAAGTTCGATTAACTGTGGCGAATGTTTAAGCGCTGACGTGTTTTCATGAATTGGGGATTTAGGATCGAGATTGGTCACTGACCAAGACCACAGGTTTTCCTGATGATGCTGCACAAAAAATAATTCAGCTTCTGTTAAATTGGATGAAATGCCAGGATTAATATAATTAACTTTACCTGCTCGCCGTTCAAATGCGGCATAGAGTTTACGCCCTAGAATAGTAAGCTGGTCGCGACTTATAGCAGCGTTTACGCCCAAATGATTATGCAGATCGTTGAGCAGTTGATAAGAGTGGCTTAATTCATTTACCAGTAATTTGTGCTCTTCGACAACCCAATTAGCTTTCCATCCCTCACGATTGTCCAATAATTGCAGTTTTGGTAAATCCCAATTCCATAGAGTCACCATGGTTTTGAGTAAATTCGTTTGCCATGATGACTTGATTTCTTTTGATAAATTACGATTGACTTTGAAATAGAAACAACGTCGCGCCAATTCCAACCGCTCATTGTTTTCAATCGATAGCAAATAATCTTCTATTCGTTGATAAATAAAGACATAGGGATCTAGCCTATCAACATCAGTGACGCCTGAATAAACCGCCTGTTTGAAATTTAACGCCAATGGTTGACCAAGGGGAGAGTTTCGTTGCGTAGCATAAATTTCCAGTAATAATAATTTCAGAACAGATTTGTATGGTGACTCAATAGCTTTATAAAGCTGCCAAATACCTGCGCCTAAATATTCTTCAGCAGGTATTCCCGGTACACCACCAAAATCGATAACATCTACTGCTTTGATAAAGCGTTTGGTCAGTAAAGTTTTGGCAAAAAAATCATAATCAGCTTCCCTTTCTGTAGGGATAAACCACCAGAGTGGCACTTTTCCCGCCAACCATAATGCCGTTCGATAGAACTCATCCAGCAATAAATAGTATTGTGCTGTTCCACTGGCCTCACTATTAAATGCCAAATTTTGTTCAGTACGAAAAGCATCGCTCTGCATTAAAAAACAATGTACGGTTAAATGAATATTTTTGTGTGCCCACTCAGTAATCAAGTCGGCTTTATGTTGCAAGCTTTGATGTTGCGAACTGGAAAGATCCACTTTATGGCAAATCCATAAATCCAGATCGCTGATTTCATTTTGCGCAATAGTTCCCGGGCTTCCCATAACAAACAGCGCTTCTATTGCGGTTTGTTTAAGGTTAATTTCTTTCTGGAAATGAAATGTTCGCGCAAAATTTTTTGCCAGTTGAATGTCGGATTTTTGTGGCGTGTAATGCAAAACTCCACAGGGAACCTGATTGGAAACGTAACCCGGTAACAGGGGATGGTTCACATGAAACAGCAAGGGAATTAATTTAAGAAATTGTTGTTGCCTTTCAGTCAAGGCTTGCATGCTGCGATCAAAACGTGTTTGGTTGATTTGCAGAAATCGTT
>CAZICR010000037.1:0-844 GCA_964537795.1 uncultured Cellvibrionaceae bacterium
TGCTGGAAATACTTGAGCTTGAACTTCTGCTCGACGAACTACTGGATGAAGAGCGACTCGAACTTGAACTTGATGAGATTGAAGTCAATGAAGATGAGCTTGATGAAGAACTTTTGCTGGAACTGGATGAACGAATGGACGAAATTGAACTGGTTGTAGACTTTGAAATCGAACATTCATTAGTTCCACCGGAAACTTTGGTGCCTGCACCAAAAGTGACTTCTCCACAAATGAAACTACCGCTCAATTCCTTGAAAGTAAATTTGTCTGCACGTCCATAAGCGACAGTGGTTGGACTGCTCAAACTGCAGGTTTTCCCTTCATTACAAATAGTTGTATAACCCGAAGGACGATTGGCTGCAGATACAGTTGTGGCGAGCATCAGTGATGCAACACCCAATAAAAGAGTGGAATTACGCATGTGTGTGTACCTGTTGATTTAAAGGATATTGTTATTATTTAAGTGGATGAGGCCGATTTGAAAAAGAAAAGCCTAGGCTTTTCAAGGGATATCTTATGTGAATTGGAAAACAACAGCGGGAGTTTCAAAATTATTTTTCAATTTTGTTAGTTAATCCCTGTTGCTATGCAAATCGAATCACATATATTTAAACTATGGACAGACTGTGCAATTGCAGCAGGAAGATTGATTAATTAACCGTTACAAAACTGCTATAGACTCCTGCTGTATCAAATACTGCTATTTCAACCGTCATATTGCTGCTGTAATCCGGTAAGGTGTAACTGGTTGTGGCGTTACCATTTATTTTGTAAGTCGTATACGACGAGCTTCCGCTGATGCGAACCCTGATGTCATAACCGCCAATTTCACTGAGTTCAAGAT
>CAZICR010000037.1:854-9059 GCA_964537795.1 uncultured Cellvibrionaceae bacterium
ATTTTCTCTTTGAGTTGGATGTGACCATTGAACGGTGACGGCTTTGGTCGCAACACTCGAACTGCTTGAACTGGAACTTCGGCTTGAAGAAACACTTGATGATGAACTTCTGGAGCTTGAGCTATTACTTGAACTGACGCTGGAAGAATTGCTGGAAGACACGCTTGACGAAGAGCGACTTGAACTTACAGATGATGAACTTCTGGAGCTTGAGCTATTGCTTGAACTGATACTGGAAGAGCGGCTTGAAGAAATACTGGACGATAGACTCGATGAAGAACGACTTGAGCTTACAGACGATGAGCTTTTTGAACTTGAACTATTGCTTGAACTGACACTGGAAGAGTAGCTCGAAGAAATACTGGACGATAGGCTTGACGAAGAGCGACTTGAACTGACAGAAGAAATCGAACTACTTTTTGAAGAGAGGCTTGAGCTAATAGAAGAGGAGTTGCTTGATGCACTCTTGCTGGAACTTGAATTCTGGGTTCTGGAATATTTGGGAATTGAGCATTCATTTTTGCCTCCAGACACACGGGTACCGGTACCAAAAGTACTTTCCCTGCAAATAAAACCGCCACTCAATTCTTTGTAGGTAAACTTATCCGCACGACCAAAAGCGACACTAGTGGTTTGGTTTAAAAAACAAAACCTGCCTTCATTGCAAATAGTTGCATAACCTGCAGGGCGATTGGCCGCTGATACTGCACCAGCAAGCATCAGAGACACCAAGCTAAATAAAATTGTGAAGTAGCGCACGTATTGGTACCCGGATAATGAAAGAGGTCGTTTCATCGAAGCAGATTTTTTGCTGCAAAAAATCCCTTCAAGACAGTCCCTTCATCAACTCATATTAAGTTAAATAAAAAATAGCGGGGATTTTCAGAGAGTAATTTTTCAATTCTGTTGGTTAATACCTGTTGATATGTAAATCCAATCACATTTTGAAAGAGGGTTTGAAAAGAGGAGTCAAAAATTTTCGGGAGGTGTGTTTTTTTCACTCACAGCCAGCAAAAGATCACGACGACAATTCAATAATCTTGATGTGTGAAGCCATAAGTTATCCGGGTAATAAGAAAAAACAAATTGCTCACCTTTAATTGTATCGATCACTTTTTTAGCTATGCCGTTATTAACTGCAGGGCAACCCCAACTGCGTCCCAAATGACCGAATTTTTTTGCATGGTTAGCGTTCACATAAGGCGCTCCGTGGAACACTATGGCTCTTTCCATGGATTTGTCATTAAAGCCTTTATCCAATCCTTCCATGCGCAGTGAGTAACCATTGCTGCCGTTATAGGTATCTTTTGTTTGAAATAAACCAAGGCTGGATTGCAGGCTGCCAGCTCGATTTGAAAAACGTCGCGCATAATTTTTTCCGGAATTTTTTCCATGTGCGACCAATTCGTTGAAAAGCAACTGGCCATTGGTCAGGTCAAATACCCAGAGTCGTGGTTGGATAGAGGGTAAGGAATAATCGATAACAGTCAGTTTATTTCCAGGCCGGGTGCCATTCTGTGTTGCACAACCAATAGCATTAACTGCCAATCCAAGCACTTTAGGGTTCAGATTGGGCGCAGATTTCATCATGCGTAATTGAATATCCGGTGTGATTGTGGGTTTGTTAAAAAATGCGTCAGCGGCGAGAACTTGTCTGGCAAATATCAGTGAGAACAAAACGGCGAGCCTAATCAATAAGCTATTGGTCAACATAATGGGTATATCCAAGCGTAAAGCTGCTATCAAATTAATGCTGTAGCGGCCTTGCTGGATGAGATCAGACTTGCTGTCTGTAGATTGAAGCCTAGCATTCCCTTTCGGTATGGGCAAATTGCGGATTTGATCCTGAAATCATCTTGCGAACTTGGGCTAGAATAACTTGCAAATTCAGTTCAAGGGGCGATGGATGTTGTGGTGTATAAGAGGATGGGTTTTGGGTTGCTGCCTGGCGATTGTTTGCCCGGCAATGGCCAAATCCAAACTCAATTTTGATCAGCTGATGTCGCAGTCACTTGAGTCCAGAATTAATGCGATTCAGTCAGTTGAAAGCCCGGAAAAAATACCTCGCTATTTTACAGCGGCAGCAGTTCAGTTTTATCAGCAACGTCAATATCGTCCTGTGTGGACTGAAAAATCGCTCAGTCAATTAATTGAAAATATTGAAGCATTAAAATCGGATGGGCTTAATCCTCAAGATTATTTTTTATCGCAACTGAAAATTGCTTTGCCTATTGTGTCCATGCGTAATCCGGATGCGGTGAATTTACGAGTGGAGGATGAACTGCGAGCAACCGGTGTTTACCTGGTTGCACTTTTTCATTTGTATTTTGGAAAAGTGGATATTGATGGCGTTAATGCACAGTGGCAAATGGATTTACCACAACTAACAGGTGTCTTGGGGCAAGAACTATTAACTGCAGCCGATGCAGCACAAATCCATGAATTATTTCAAAAGGCCCGGCCCAATCATTCGTTTTATCAAGGCTTGGTGGAGAGTCTGAAATATTATCAGCAGTTGTCTGATACTGGTGGTTGGCCAGCACTGGCAAATGGGGCGACATTAAAACCCTGTGTGGTTGATCCGCAGATCGCTATTTTGCGCCACCGTTTGCGTATTACCGGTGAATATACCGATCCGCTTCCACATGAAAAGCCAAATACTGATCCGCTGGCAGATTGCCTTTCTGTTTATCCTGCAAGCTCTTCATCGAGTGTTTCTTCAGTTGATTCCTCAATGATGTTCAGTAGTCAATCTGCAAGTTCGGAAAGGTCTGGTTCTCCAGCTTCCACCAGTGAAGTTTCATCATCCAGTGCCTCATCTTCTTTGAATCCGGATGAATTGTTTGATGTGCGTTTGGTTGAGGCAGTAAAACAATTTCAACGTGATCAATATCTGGAAGTGGATGCAGCGGTAGGCTTATCGACACGTACGGCGTTGAATATTTCTGTGCAATCCCGTATTGATCAGATTCGTGTTAACCTTGACCGGGCTCGCAGCCTGCTACGAAAAATTCCGGCGGATCTGATATTGGTTGATGTAGCAGGATTCAAATTAACTTATTTCCGTTCGTCAAAGCCTGTATGGGAGTCGCGTGTACAAGTGGGCATGGCTTATCGCACTACACCTATTTTTCGTTCGGATATTCACTATCTGACGTTAAATCCCAATTGGACAGTGCCGCCAACAATTTTGAAAAAAGATGTATTGCCAAAAGTGCGCGAAGATATCAACTATTTGCACAAAAATAATATTCGAGTATTCAACGAACATGGAAAAGAAATGGACGCTTCCACTATCGACTGGTCTGCTCCAGGGCGAGTAACCTTGCGTCAGGATGCAGGGGCAGATGCGGCATTGGGGCGAGCCGTTATTCGATTCCCCAATCCCTATTCCGTGTACTTGCACGATACGCCGCACAAACGTCTGTTCAAAAGAAGTCAGCGCGCATTTAGTTCGGGCTGCATTCGTGTAGAAAATATTCTGGAGTTGGTTGAGTTATTACTTCAGGAAAAAAATCAAATGGACAAGGCCAGTATTGAAACCCTATTAAAAACCGGGAAGACCTATAATCTTGGTTTGAAGGAGAAGGTGCCAGTGATGTTGGCTTACTGGACTGTTGAGTTAAAGGACAATACCAAGCTGGTGTTCAAGCCAGACATTTATTTGCGCGATCTACCGGCTTTGCTGGCATTGAATCAACATTAATTCTAAAAAAATGCGTCAGCTCTAAACCTGTTTGCTTATCTTTTGTTTGATAAGAAATGTCACAAATGTCACCATAATTGAGTGACAAGGCAATCTGTCACCCTGACACACGCATCTGCACAATAGCACTGCGGATAGTGATTCAACATTGATAAAACCTTATTAAAAAATAGGAACATTCCGTGGCCAACCAAGAAGAACTTATATCGCAACTACGTATTCAGCGTGACCAGGAACCGCAGTCTAGAACCCATTGGTGGTTATTGGCTTTTTTAGCGGTGATGGCAACGCTGGTGATTGGCTACACTTTTTTTCACGAACCGGATCCGGTAGAAGTCAAAATTGAAATGGCCAGCGTTGCCGTAATGGATTCGGCAGATGCACGTGTGCTGGATGCAACCGGTTATGTGGTTGCCCGTCGTATGGCAACAGTTTCATCAAAAGTGACAGGAAAAGTGGCTGAAATTTTTATTGAAGAAGGAATGTTTGTTGAAAAAGATCAAATCGTTGCGCGTTTGGATGATGTCAACACAGTGAAATCATTGGAGCTTTATCGTGCACAGTGGCAAGCATCAAAAACATTGGTGGCGGAAACACAAGCACGTTTGACTGAAGCCAAATTAAATTTGGATCGCAATAGTGAACTGGCAAGGCAGCAATTGGTGAGTGCATCAGCACTTGATAAAGCGCGTGCCGATTTTGAATCCTTAACTGCACAGTTGGCAGCACGCAAGGCAGAAGTAAATGTGTCGGAAAAACGTTTGGCGCTTGAACAACAATTTTTAGATGACATGCAACTGCGTGCACCATTTGCTGGTGTGGTGATTAGTAAAGATTCCCAACCCGGTGAAATGATTTCGCCAATGTCCGCTGGTGGTGGATTTACTCGCACGGGCATTTGTACTTTGGTTGATATGGCATCGCTGGAAATTGAAGTGGATGTCAATGAATCCTATATCCAGCGCGTGCGTGAAGATCAATTCGTACAAGCAGTTTTGGAAGCTTATCCCGATTGGAAAATTCCAGCAAAAGTGATTGCAATTATTCCGGCAGCAGATCGACAAAAAGCAACTGTCAAAGTGCGTATCGCATTTCAAATTACTGATCCGCGCATTTTACCGGAAATGGGTGTGAAGGTTGCATTTATGAATGCCACACCTGAAACTGAGGAAAAACAAAAACAACCTTTGGGCATTCGCATTCCTATCACCGCCGTTTTGTCAGAAGGTGAAGATAAATATGTATACATTGTTAAGGATAAGCGCGCTGAAAAACGAAAAGTTGTGTTGTCAGCAAGCTATGGTAGTGATGTTTATATTGCATCTGGCATTACTGCAGGTGAAGATTTTGTAGTAGAAATTCCCGATGATTTAAAAAATGGTATTCGAGTAACTTATTAAAACCTTGCCACTCCCACAGGAGCAAAAAATGAACGCCCCGGAATCTAACGTTGCAGGTTCAACTTTGGTTGAATTGAAATCCATTTCAAAACACTATCCGAAAGGAAAAGAAAAAGTAAATGTATTGAATGGTTTGAATTTGACGATTAATCGCGGTGACTTTTTAGCTCTGATGGGGCCATCGGGGTCAGGGAAAACAACTCTGTTAAATTTGTTGGGTGGATTGGACAAACCCAGCTCGGGTGAATTGACTATAGGCTCCGCGCGTCTGGATCAAATGTCCAATGCACAATTAACTCGTTGGCGTGCGCAGCATGTTGGATTTATTTTTCAGTTCTATAATTTGATGCCGGTGCTGACAGCTGAAAAAAATGTGGAATTACCTTTACTGCTGACCAATCTCAACAGCGCACAACGAAAACAACATGTGGCTGCTGCTCTGGCGTTGGTGGGGTTATCTGATCGCGCAAATCACTATCCGAATGAATTGTCCGGTGGGCAGGAACAGCGTGTTGCTATTGCCCGAGCACTAGTCAGCGATCCGCAAATTCTATTGTGCGATGAACCTACGGGTGATTTGGATCGCACAACAGCAGATGAAATTTTAACTTTATTGCAAACACTGAATCGTCAACAAGGAAAAACCATTGTGATGGTCACGCATGACCCGCGCGCAGCGGATCACGCCAAAACGATTTTAAACATGGATAAAGGCAGGCTGGTGTAATCATGTATTACCTCTACTTTATTATGAAAAATCTCGGGCGAAAAAAAGTCCGTACGATTTTGACATGCTTGTCGATTGTGATTGCGTTTTTATTATTTGGATTGCTGCGGACTTTAGGCAGTGCATTCGATCAGGGTGCCGAGCTTGCAGGTGAAGATCGTCTGGTAACAATTAATAAAATTACTTTGATTCAACCTTTGCCCTACAACTATCTCGCGAAAGTGAAAGATCTTGATGGTGTAGCTATAGCCACCCAGGCCAATTGGTTCGGCGGTTATTTCCAGGAACAGAAAAATCAGTTTCCCCAATTTGCAATTGAAGCAGATGATTATTTTTCGATTTATGAAGATATGGTCAGTCTTCCTGCAGAACAAATGAAAGCCTGGAAAGCCAATCGAATTGGAGTAGTCATAGGTAAAGCATTGGTGGATAAATACAAATGGAAAATTGGCGACCGCGTTCCCTTGATTGGTATGTTTCCACAACAAGGTGGCAGTACTACCTGGGAATTTGAAATCAGTGGTATTTATGACGTCAAAACCAAAGGTGCAGACACCAGTACCATGTTGATGCACTATTCTTATTTTGATGAAGCCCGTCTTTATGGTAAAGGCACTTTGGGGTGGATGATTATTAAAGTAAAAGATAAAAATCAATCTGAATTGGTAGCTAAACAAGTTGATGCTCTTTTTGCTAATTCCCCCGCAGAAACAAAAACCAGTAGCGAAAAAGATTTTACAAAATCTTTCGCTAAACAATTTGCAGATATAGGTTTTATTACATCGATTATTTTGGGTGCAGTTTTTTTCACCATGCTATTGGTTGCTGGCAATACTATGGCACAAAGTTTTCGCGAGCGAATTCCCGAATTGGCGGTGTTAAAAACTTTAGGATTTTCTGATGCCAGTGTGATGTGGTTGGTCTTGGGTGAAGCGGTATTTTTATCGGTAGTGGGCGGTGTAATTGGTTTGTTGTGTGCTCTGGTTGTTGTTGCTGGTGCCGCTGAAGCGCTTGCGGCGACTTTACCCGGCTTGGTTATGAGCCCGCAGGTTTTATTACAGGGATTATTACTGATTGTGCTTTTCGGAATTTTTACCGGTGCAATTCCTGCTCTTCAAGGTTTGCGTTTACAAATTGTAGCGGCACTGCGCAGGAGATAAATCATGTCACACAGTTTATTGCAAATTCCCATTATCAGCTGGATGAATATTCGTAATATTCCACAACGTTTAGGTACATCATCTGTTGCAGTTTTTGGTGTGGCTTGTGTTGTAGGTGTTTTTATTGGCGTGCTCTCCATGGCGACAGGTTTTCAGCGCACCATGTTGAAAGGTGGCGCGGAAGATATAGCGATTATTATGCGATCCGGTGCGACATCTGAAATGGCGAGTGGTTTGGGTTATGCACAGGCACAGGAAATTTCACATTTGCCTGGCATTGTACGCAACGGTGAAGAACCCATCAGTTCACCGGAATTATACGTCGTGGTAGACGTTACCAAACGTACAACCAATTCTTCTGCCAACGTTCCCTTGCGGGGAGTACTTTCTTCGGCATTCACTATCAGAAAAAATTTAAAGATAGTAGAAGGCAGGCAATTTACTCCAGGTACTAATGAACTGGTTGTTGGTCGTGCAGTGCAACGTCAATTTGCACAATTAAATGTCGGCGACAAAATTAAATTCGGTTCCACTGAATGGACGGTGGTTGGTGCATTCGAAGCTGAAGGCGGATTGGCTGAATCGGAATTGTGGTGCGATGCTAAAGTTTTGCAAGAAGTGTATCGTCGTGGGAATTCTTTCCAAACAGTTCGTGTGAAACTGGATGGTGCAGATGGAATGCAAAAATTAAAAGAAGGTTTGGCTTCCAATCCTACGTTCAATTTTTCTGCACAATTGGAATCCGAGTATTTGGCCGAACAATCAAAACCGCTGACTGTTTTCATTAAAACCATAGGCTGGCCAGTAGCGATCCTCATGGCAATAGGCGCCATCTTCGGGGCAATCAATACTATGTATACGTCAGTTTCAACCCGCACACGTGAAATTGCTACTTTGCGTGCGATTGGTTTTGGCTCTTTGCCGGTTGCCATTTCAACTTTGGTTGAATCTATATTGCTGTCACTTGTAGGTGGTTTGATTGGTGCCATAGTGGTTTATTTACTCTTCAATGGCTACACAGTATCGACTTTAAATTTCTCCAGTTTCAGTCAAGTTGTTTTTGATTTTGCAGTCACCAAAGATTTAATTATCCAAGGCATTTGGTTTGCTGTAGTGATTGGGTTTATTGGTGGCTTTTTTCCGGCAATTCGTGCAGCCAATTTGCCAATTGCGACGGCACTGCGTGAGGTTTGATAGCCCATTAATTGGAGT
>CAZICR010000037.1:9159-13389 GCA_964537795.1 uncultured Cellvibrionaceae bacterium
GCGCTTTCCAAATATCCGGCACACCGACATTGATAGTGGATGGTCGATATAGAATCAGTGCGCCGTCCAGTAAAGGTGCACATGAAAAAATGTTGGCGATTGCAGATTTTTTGATAAATAAAACACGCGCAGAGAGAAGTTTAAAAAAATAATTAGTTCGAACTTCTACATGAAAGATAACAAGCGCACTTCTTTTTGTGTTTCCTTTACGAATAAAAAAGGGAAACATATGCTTCCCTTTTTTGTTTGCCGCGAATGAATTAATTCGCTGCCAATTCATCCAAGCCAATCACACCCAAAGGCGTTGTCAGATTGGTACCGTCACGTGCAATTGCGGTGTAAATTTTTCCATTGCTTAAAGCCAATGTGGCTTTGATTGCTTCGGTTTTGGTTCCTGTGGGAGTAATGATCACATCGTAATTGCCGGCGGCGAGTGACACATAGCCGGTGTTACCTTTGAACGGAACATTAGCAAAGTTGGGTGTTGCATTGGCAATAGAAGCGCCTGTTGCCACGACATAAATATCCACGTTGGCTGCAAGCGTTGATGCGTGAATCAAACGAATTCTTGCTTCGGTTGCGACTGTGCGTAAATTGTCAGTGATTAAAACGGGTTCGATTGCGGATAACTGATTTGCTGCGAGCAAGGTGTAACTGCTTCCATTCGCCAAAGTAACATCGGCGTTTATAACAGCAGGTGTCAGAGTACCGGCGACCACCACTTTAAAATTGTAATTGGCTGCGGGCAGATTCAAGTAGTTCGTTGCATTCGGAAATGCAAGATTGCTAACTGCAGGTGTGGTGCCATTATTCGCCAAAATATCTACCGATGGCGCATTGGCTGACGCGTGAACAACACGCAGTTTTGAACCGGCGGATTTGTCGTGAATCATTGCGACGGCATTGCCATCCAATACTGCAAGGCTGATAGGTGAAGAACCCGTGTGAACATTAGGGACTGCACCAATTAGCAAGTCTTTTCCGGCGGTAAGTGCAACACTTCCTGAATCGAAAACTACAGTGTTATTTGCCAGAGCAACACGAATTTGGTAATTGCCTGCAGCAACTTCAACAGGGCCGAGTGTTTCTTTAAATGAAAATGTTCCTAATGGTGCAACACCGGTTAAATCTGCATTAGGTGCTGTAACAAAAACTTTTACTGCCGGTGCTGCAGATGCGAGATGCGCAACTCGCACACGGACTTTGGTATTGTCAGTTAAATTTCCTGTATCACTAATAATTAAAGGTTCAATATTGGCAACGGTATTCACTGCAATTACATCGTAGTCGGTCTTCCCGCTAAGTGGTAAATCAACAGGGCCGATTGCTGTTGCGTTACCTGAAGGAATGATGCCCTCTACCGCTACTTTGTAAACTCCTTCATCCAAGGCTAACTGACCTGTTGATTGTTGATAATCCAAATTCGATGCTGCAACCAGGTCATTGACGCGAAGATTGACTTTGGGAGCATCTGGCGAAGCATGAAAGACGCGAACCATCGCTTTGTCCAGTGGCACAACGGTAACCGTAATGCTGGCGCTGCGTTTTTTATTGGCGTCGCTGGTCGCAGTTACAGAATAACTACCCGGTGTGTTGGGCGCGGTGTATACGCCTCCAGCGGTAATTGTACCGCCATTGGCTTGATCAACTTTCCAGCTGACATTGGTATTGTTATTTCCAGTAATGGTTGCAGTGAATGTCAGTGTTTGGCTAACTTTTACCGTAGTTGCAGAAGCTGTCACGCTAATTGACGTGTTGTCTTTAGAGTCGCTGCCGCACGCAATGAGTAGAAAGCTGAGAAGTCCAGCAAGTAAAAATCGAAAAATTTTCATAGCATCAATCCTATTTAGTGTGGATTATCGTTGTTGAAGTACTGCAAGGGTGGATGAATCAAACATGCGCTGGGGTTACGGGCAGCTTTTTTTAAACGATCAGTTTTTCTAATTTGGATAGTTAATTATTGAAGGGAAATCGAATTTCTTAGAAAAAAGCTTTATGAATCATCCGGTGAATGATCTGCACTGTAAAAGCATGCGTATCAAGACGGTTACAAGACAACTTACAGAGCGCATAATGAGACTCAATATGACAACAAGTCAGGTAGCCTCCATGCATGGATCAGAAATGTCCACGCCGAACCGCGATTGGGCGGAATTATTAAAGCGAGTTGCCGAGCATGATGACCGGGCGGCATTTCGTGAAATTTATAAACACTTTGCCCCGCGTATAAAAGCCTATGCGATTAATCAGCGTTTTGGTCAGCAGGCAGATGTATTGGTACAGGAAGTCATGACCAGCGTTTGGCGGAACGCAGATAAATACAACGAAGACATTGCCAATCTATCCACCTGGATTTTTACCATAGCGCGCAACCAACGCATTGATATTTTACGGCGAATGAATCGTACTAATAACGAAGTGGTGATTGAAACCGAAGAGTTGTGGCAGATCCCCACTGAAGACACTACAGTTTTATCAATTCAGCAAATGTCGACAGAAAGTTTCGTCAAAAAATCTATCGATACTTTGCCGGAAGAGCAGATGATCGCTTTGAGAAAGGTGTATTACGAAGGTAAAACCCATGAAGAAGTTGCAGAGGAACTGCAAATTCCACTGGGTACTGTCAAAGGTAGAATCCGTTTATCGCTACAAAAATTGCGCATGATGTTTGAGGCAAAAGATCTATGAGTCACTATCACCCAGAAGAATTGATGTTAATGAATTACGCAGCCGGAAATTTATCTTCGGCAGAAGCTTTGATTATTTCTGTGCATCTTGCAAGTTGCCATCAGTGCCAAACTTATGTGCGTCAAACCAATTTGTTAGGCGGTGTTCTGTTTGAAAAAATAACCCCCGCAACTCAAGACAATTTAGATGATGTCGATGCATTCATTGCCTCATTGCCTCAAAGAAAAAATATCCCGGCTGAAGCGGCTTCTTCAGTTGAAAACGGATTTAAAAATCCACTAGCCAAATATTTACCCACTGATTTGCATAATCTTGCGTGGAAAAAGCAAACCAACACCATCAGTAAATTTGACTTGAGTGGTTTGATTGGTGAAAAAGGCGCAAATGTTGTGTTGCAGAAAATATCCGCAGGGGCCCAAGTCCCCAAACACACTCATAAAGGAACTGAATACACCATGATTTTAAGTGGTGGCTTTTCCGACGAACTGGGTGTTTATCATAAAGGCGATTTCCTCAGCCGCGACGCCCGCCACAAACACAGCCCTACGGCATTGCAAAATGAAGACTGTATTTGTCTTGCTGTATTAGATGCGCCGATTCGTTTTACAGGTTGGATGCGGGTTTTGAATCCATTCCTTACATAGTCAATGGCTATAGGCTTCTTTTAAAGGTTTAACTTCAACTATTAATTCTTCTGGCTAGACTGAGATCAAGCTTAAACATTTTGTGATAACAGTCATCAGGGGAAAAGATCATGGCCAAAACTGCAAGCTTCGCCGTCATACATTTCACTGTCGCCTTTTCTGTTGGTTACTTGCTGACAGGCAGTTGGGTGGTTGGAAGTGCATTGGCTCTGGTCGAGCCAGCCATCAATACAGTGGCCTTTTACTTTCATGATCAAGTTTGGAAAAAAATCGAAGCCAAAAAGTTAGAACAGAATTCAAAATTGATTATGAGTAATTCGAGTGCTTAATGGAATCGAGTATTTTCTATCTGGAAATAATGGAGCGGTATCACCACAGCTTTTATTTAGAGCAAGGTATAACTCCTTGATAAGAAATTACCTTTTTGAAAAAGATCTAGAGTGTTCTTGGAAAGATACAGTGCGCACTATCAAATAGTTGAAACAATGCGGTACGGAGATATATAGTTGGCGTTGTGTAGTAGGTTGTTTAGCTATTGATGTGAGTAAATATGAAAAAAGTAATATTAGCCGCGATGATTCTGTGTTCGCTAAATTCTTTCGCAAATTGCAAATGTGTTTGTGTGGAGGGCCAAGTCCAAACTATTTGCTCAAAGACATTAGATGTACGTCCAATTTGCGCGCCTCGAGTATGTCCAATTACGCCACCATCTGTTCAGCCAATCCAACAGCCGCGGGTTGCTCCAGTTGGAACTAAATCCTGCACCCAAAAGCAAGTCTATAATGAGGAATCTAGACGCTATGAATGGAAAGAAATTTGCATTTGAGGCGCCAACTGCGCAAAAGTATCCCACAAAAACGCAACAAAAAACGCACCGTTTATAACAACTACATAAACT
>CAZICR010000038.1:0-13336 GCA_964537795.1 uncultured Cellvibrionaceae bacterium
GGTGAAAGTGTAGTCTTGAATCAAGCCTTACATCAAGGCTTGAAATTGATCAGTAGATCGGTTCATCGCACCTATTAGCTGGTAATCTTCTCCTCCGATTGGTTGACTTGTCGCATTTACCAACCAAGAATAATAAAAATACGGGCAGCCAAATAGAAAAACTATTCACCAATATAAAAATAAATTTCAGTCTGATACCACTGCCCCAAACGAGGAACATAATGAGGCTCGCCTTCAGGACCATGATCAGCAGCAGCATGAAATTTTGTTCCTATAGGTGCATAGGCATGTAAAAAACTAATATCCCCTGCAGGAAATTCTACTTTTGTAGTGAGAGGGTCTTGATCTTTGCCTTGGGCCTGGTCAGGTGTTAATAAACGCAGGGCTATATTGTTATCCTTAATAACCATAGTCAGCGGCAATTCAGTCGTCGCTAATTGCGCCCAGTAGATATGATCATGAAATCCTTTAAATTCCGGGTAATTCCATGACAAACCTGTAATCGTATCATTGTAATTTTTTTCCCAAACTCCGTACTCAACGCCTTTCGTACGATTTTTCCAAACACGATAAGGCCCCTTCCCTAACCAACGCATACTTTTTACCTGTGTTTCAGGATAATCAAAACTGACACCAAGGTATTCTGCGCGTGATCCACCCGGCATTTGATAAGCGTAGGTCAATTTAATGACATCATTTGCCAATAATTGCCATTCTATTTTTCGCAGAGGACCATTAAATTCAAAATTAATGGATTGATCATCTTTTTGTATTTCACTCTTTTTCAAGCTTGATTCTGCACCAATTAATCTGGGACCATTGTGTAAGGATAATTTTTTCTTGTTGCGTTCGAGAATTTTTAATCTGCCATCAGCTTTATTAACAACCAGGCGCAAGCTTGACGATTGTGCTATGTAATCTGTTGATGTTTCCTGAATATCCACCTTGGTATCAGACGCTATTGTTTGCGTAAGATTATTGACGTACTGCATCGGTTCGGCGAGCATCCAACTCCAGGTATATATCACTTCCCCTTTTGCATTAATTGCACTCAAATAAAACGCTTCTGCATCTCGCCAATTTTGCGGTAACTGAACCTGCAAGCTACCTTTATGCCCCGGTGCGAGTGAAGGTCCTTGAATCTTACCTTCATTCATAATGTTAAATTTATTATTCGCTGTAAAAATTCCAGGAAACTTTACTAATTGCCACCGAAATTCTATTGAGTTTAAATTGGTAAAATCATAACGATTTTCAATATCAAAAATACCATTGAAACTTTCTGCCAATATTTCTTGTTCAGCAATAGGAATATAAATAGGCGACCAAATTTCTTTAATAGCAAAAAAACTACCTTCCTTTTCACGATAAGGACCAAGAATACCATCAGGTGCGCGATTTCCTGCCACATCAATTTTTCCGTTTAAATCCTGACGGACGATTCCTTCATCAACCAGTGACCAAATAAATCCACCTGCACTCAAAGGATTGGCCTGCATTTTATTCCACCAATCATTTAATCCGGCACCAGCACCACCATCGTATAATCCATGCAGAAATTCAGTTGGCATAAATACATCTTCACCATCAAACAAACGGCCGGGGCAACAATTAAGTGGTTCATAGTGTGCAGTATTCATTCCATTAAATAGTCCCCATGGATGAATAACAGGACGCTTTTGTAAATCCCATTGATGAAAGTCATCATCCAATTCTGTATTCCAACCGCCCTCATTACCATTGGCCCATAAAATAACCGATGGATTATTATGATCACGCGCAATTAATTCTTTTACCAAAGATGCACCTGCCGCAGTGCTATAAGATTGTTGCCAACCAGTTAATTCATTAATGACATAAATACCCAACTCATCTGTTACCTCCAAAAAATGGCGGTCAGGAGGATAGTGCGCAACACGTACAGCGTTCATGTTCATCTCTTTGATTAAACGCGCATCTTGGTAACTGATAGTTTTGCTGGTTGTACGCCCGGAATCCGGCCAGAATGAATGGCGATTAGCGCCCTTTAGTTTTATCTTTTTATTATTGACATAAAGTCCATCGCCTTTGCGTAATTCAACGCTTCTAAAACCTATGATTTGTTTAACACTATGGAGAGATTTTTTACCCTCCATCAATTCAACAATCAAGTTGTAACGCTGAGGATTTTCTGCAGACCAGGGAATGATATTTTGAAACTGGATATCCAGTAATTGATTATTACCTTCAATATTTTTTTGGTAGGACTTACCTACCCTTTTACCTTCCAGCGTTTGTAATTCAACACGCAATTGATCGGCATTGACATATTTCAATTCAGTCGCAAGTGTTAACTCTCCTTTGTAAGTCGTATTAACACGCAAATTTGCAATATGTTCTTTGGGTTTTGCTTCCAGCCATACCGGGCGATAAATACCACTGAACAACCAGAAATCGGCGCTGCGTTCGGCGCGATTGATGGATTCATCGCTAGAAAAACGGTTTACTTTTACCTCCAACTGATTGATTCCATCCTGATTAACAAACTCTTTTACAGGAAAACTGAATTCATAAAAACCGCCGCGATGCACACCAACCAATTTGTCATTAATTTTTACTTCGGCATCAGTCATTACACCACCGAACACTATACTGATGTCTTTTTCTTTCCAATCATTCGGCAAAGTAAAACTGGTGCGATAAATAGCTTCCGAATCAGGCGCTTTATCTGGCTGCCAGTCCGACCAATAACGATAAGTGCCAAATCCTTGCATTTCCCAATTGGACGGAACCGCAATTTTTTTCCATTGATTGCTATTGCGACCGCCATTCACTTTGAAATCCCATTGAATGGTGCTGTCCTTGTCGATTCCACTTAAGTATTGGATTGCTGTGGATTCTGCATAACTATAAGCAGCCGATAAAAACAGAACTGGAAATACACAGCATATTAATTTTCTGATCATTATTGTTAACTCAGTATAAAAAATAGTTGGCGCAGTTTTTATTTTATTTATTCGCGATTGATTACCAAAATCAGATAGATCATAAACTCAATGCTAAAGAAAAAACCATATTGCAACCACATGTTTATTTGTAAATAACTGAAGCATCTCTTACCATCAACAGATTGGCAATAAGATTTAACAAAATATTGCACGTAAAACACCAAAGGAGAGTCAATCCCTCCCGATTATCGTTTATTTATACTTTCACCACTTCATCTCACCTGTATTGACCTTCACGGCTGAAAATCACTGCGCCATCCCCTGCAGACACATCACCGATGTAATGACCTGGTAGTTAAAGATTCATCCACCACCTTGGCAATAATGATTTAATTGCATCATCTGCATACCTATCATCCAACAACCATAGATAACCATTATCACTGGTAGTTCGGATAACTCGCCCCGCTGCCTGAATCACTTTCTGAATGCCCGGATAGGTGTAAGTGAAGTCATATCCTTGATTGAATTGTTTTTGTAACAGTTTACACATGCGTTCATTGACAGGATTAACTTGTGGCAATCCCAATGTAGCAATGAATGCACCTTTTAATTTATCACCAGGCAAATCAATTCCTTCACTAAATGCACCGCCTAATACGACCAGGCCCAATAGATTATGTTGTTCACGGAATTGGTCAATGAAATTTTTCCTGTCCTGCTCATTCATTTGTCTGGATTGTGTGAGCAGTTGAATATCATTAGGCAAGTATGTTTTCAGTACGGCTTCTGTCTGCAATAAAAATTCATAGCTGGAAAAGAATACCAATGCATTGCCCGGTTGGATTTGTAATTGGCTGGTAATGAGTTCACATATTTTTGGAATAGCATTTTGCCTGTCTTTGTATCGGGTAGAAATATGCCTGGCGATATGAATACTTAATTGATCGCTCGAAAAAGGTGATGGCACTTGAATAGATATGTGATCATCAGGCAGCCCCAGAAGCCGCTGGTAAAAATGTACAGGGCTGAGTGTTGCTGAGAAAAAAGCAGCGCAATAGGATTGCTGTACCCGAGCAGACAAAAGTTTTGCAGGAATCAAATTACGCAAGGTGATAATTTCTGATTTTGATCCGACTGATTGCATGTCAATACAAAAATCCTGGTCAACCAATTCAGCTACCTTCAGAAAACCAACAGCGGTAAAGAAAAAATCTTTTACTGAGGAATCTTTAATAGGATATGCAGGCTGCACCTGTAACAATGCGATAAACGCATTGGTAAATTCCTGCAATGATAACAATAACTTTTCCGGAATCGTTTCCAAGGGTGAATAGTCATGTTCATCCTCCGGTATGTCATTGATCAATTCCAGCCAGTACTTGTTAATACGCACCAATATTTTCTTGAGCTTTTCAGGTGATTGCTTTTTGGCGAGTAACAATGTGTCGCGACTTAATTCTGCGGAATACATCTGGCGTGCACGATCCACAAGGTTATGGCTTTCATCAATTAGCAGATAGGGTTTCCAGTTGAATTCCTGCGTAAGTGCCAACAACAAAGGAGTACCATCAAAGTAATAATTGACATCGGCAATTATTAGGTCTGCCCAGCGTGCCATTTCCATACTTAAATAAAAAGGGCAAATCTCATACTGCAAGGCAATTTTGTTCAGCGCTGCTTTATCCAAAATGGATTGATTGCTGGCATCAAGTCGTGCTTGCTGGAGCTTGTCATAAAAATTGAATGCATAAGGGCATGAATCACCATGACATTCCTTATCAGGTTCCAGACAAGCTTTTTCCAATGCAGTAAGTTCGAGTGTTCGCAGTGGTGATTGCGCATCACTGGCAATTAATTTAATCGCGTCCAACGCTAATTGTTTGCCTGTGGTTTTTGATGTGAGATAAAAAATTTTATCTACAGCCGTACGAGTCATGGCTTTTATAGCAGGAAACAAACTGGCCAGTGTTTTACCTGTGCCTGTAGGCGCTTCTGCCAATACCACGCGTTTCATTGCAGCAGCTTTGTAAACAGTTTCTGCCATAATCCTTTGTGATGGATACAAGTCACCAAATGGAAAAGGTAATTTTTCTATCCAGTGATGTAATTCTGTTAAACGATTGTCTATTGATCGTGACCAATGATCATATTTATCTGCCAGACTTTCACAGAATTCAATTAATTCATTGATGTAAAAGCTTTCTTCAAAGCGATATTCTTTTTCATCGGTAAGATTGAAGTAAACCAGTGCGATATTAATCTGTTCACAACCCTTTTCTTTACACATCATCCATCCATAACATTTCGCCTGTGCCCAATGCAAAGCGCGATGATTATCAGCAATAGTATTGATATCACCATAAAATGTTTTGATTTCTTCAATGCAATGTTTAGCTGGATCATAACCATCTGCACGGCCTTTATATTGTCTTTCTTTATAAATGATATTAAGACCAAGTTCGGCTTGATAATGGGTGGCGCGTTTACGCCTAACCTGCTGATGCCCTTCTATACCTTCCTGACCACTAGGCGATGGCGTAAATCGATAATCAAGGCTGCCAGTTGTAGCAGCAAACTCAACCAGGGTTTTCACAGCAATGCTTTTATTTTTATGTCCAATCAACATAGCAAACCTCGGCAGCGATACCCTGCTGATTGAAATAATGTAACCAACGAATTTGGTTGTCCTGCAATCGATCACCCGGCCCTTTTATTTCAATCAAACGATAGGTTTTCTGTGCGGGAAAAAATTGAATCAAATCAGGAAAACCACTGCGATTGGATTTGGGATCAAACAATATTCTTTCAAAAATACGTTTAAGATGAATAACAGGAATTAAATCAAGCGCATGCTGGATAATTTCCAGATCAAGATCCCAGGATACCCAATGATTCGCTATCCCCTTTTTTTGCTGCCAAATGTCGATAAAATTTTCTGCATAATTTTTCTTATCCAGGATTGCCCAAGCTTCTGTCAAACCTTGCCGATTTGCTACAAAATTTTCCTGATACATATCCAGCGGTGCTATTTGAAATGGATTGACAAAAGCGCCCTCCACTCCCCTGAATATTTCCGGCCACAACCACAAGCCGAACAGACTATTAAATAATAAGTTCTCTACATAAAAACAGGTGTTATTCGTCTGGTTAAAATACTGTTGCGCAACTTCTTCCACTGCAAGCGGTATAGCGTCATCAGTAAACACTCTTGGCAAACTTATACGATTCTCAATTATTTTATGTTCTGGTTTTTTGGTGAACACAAACCCTGATTTTTTGGCAAGCCGGGGAGCCATGCGTTCAATAATTTGCAGCTCTTGCTCGTTGATGGGTTGTTGTTTTATAGATTCAAGTTCTTGCCATGCTGTGTAAAATTGTCCTAATTTTTCAAATAATCTGACGCGTCGCTCACGTGAAGGTGGATGGTTATTCGTTTGATAAAGTTTCAATGCGATTTCATGCTCACCATTCATCTCAAGCCAATAAGCCATTTGATTGGTCAACTTCACCAGTCGTCGCCCCAGAAGAGGGGTTAAGGCTTGTTCGGGTAAACAATGGGCGAGTTGAACCACTTCTTCAATGCGGGCCACAGTCTCAAATTGCTCACGCAGTCTATTGATCAGCCAATATTGTTCTATTTCATCGCGATGTTTAAACAACCGGTGTTGTTTATCGATGGTGTAATTTTCGTATTGATACAACCCAAGGTCTTGCAACACAAACTCGGTTAAATCTTGATAACTATTACCAAAAAACAACAACTTTATTGTATTGAGCGTTTGCTGATGATCCCAATAATAGAGCTCACCTTGTTCACCTTGCGTCCATTGATTCCATCTTCTGGCATCAACAAATTCCGTAGAAAGTTTTTCAACCAATAATTCTTTTCTTTCCTGCTTGATCGATGACAATTCACAATTAAACAAATTAACCAACTCAGCCTTGGTTAAAATTTCACTCAATTCCACTACAGATAAAACAGGATTAACTTGCAACAAACCACACACCTGAAGATGTGCAGCTGCCTTTTCAGGCAAACCAATTTCCGAATAATCTAATTTATTTTCCCGAAAATAAGGCCCTTTACGACTGGATAATCGAACCAACAAACATTGCGCGTTACAGGGCAACTGATTAAAGGCCTGTATAAAATATCGTTCTGCGTCGTTAAGCAGATCACCATAACGATCACCTACCCAATCCACCAGGAATTTGAAGTTATGACGGTAGTAGTCCGGAATTAATGTGATTTTTTCTTGCATGACATTAGCTTGATTAGTTAATAATTCATTAGATGCCAGCCGTTTAAACCAGCTATACACTCAATCAGGTAATTAAATACCACCCAATCTTCCAAGTCCCCCGGATCGATACTATACTGTATGCAAATACAGTATTCGAGCAGTATTATGGATCCCATTCAACCCCCTGATTCCAAACCGGACCTGACACAGCTGCTGTCCCGTGGGGATATTTGGCAGGGGAAAGATAGAAAATTGGTGGTGAGCCATGGACTGGATACCGGCTATCCGGATTTAAACCAAGCCTTCAATAACAAGGGTTGGCCGCTTGGGCAATTGGTGGAGTTGTGCCTGCCAGGATCTATGCAAGGTGAATGGTTGTTGCTTCAGCATACGTTAGTGCATCAGGTGCAGGGATTGATTGTGTTGCTAAATCCCCCCGTAATGCCCTTTGCCCAAACCATGATTCAAATAGGGTTGGATCTTGACCGGGTTCTGATTGTGCAGGCTGCACAACGGGCAGATTTTCTCAGCAGCTTTGTGGAAATCACACGATCCAGTGATTGCGGTGCTTTGATTTCATGGCAACCCCATAGTTCGTTAAGTTATACCGATTTGCGTAAATGTTTATTGGCTTCACAAGAAGGTTTGGGCTTTTATGTTATCTGCCGCCCTATGTCAGTTCGGAACCAAAGTTCGCCAGCAGGTTTGCGTTTGGCGTTGCAATTGTGTGAAGAGGAGTTAAGGGTTTCTATTTTTAAACAAAAAGGACAATTAAAACCCACAACCGAAGCTATTCATTTACCACTGCCTGCATTCTGGAAAGGTTTCGCTCCGCATTCCGAATTGGATAACACCGGTAAACCAAAACGCAACCATACCAACATCCTTCCTTTGCGAATTGCAAAACCGGGGCAATAAAAAATCATGTCGGGTCATTCTGCCTCCAACCGTTTGTGGTTGGCCATTCGGTTTCCGCATCTTGTCTGGCAAGCACAAGGTTTTGCATTGGATGATGAGCAATACGCGATAGTGACTGAAAAACAAAAAGTGATTTGGGCCAGTCCTGCTGCAATAGCAGAAGGTGTATGTTTGGGGATGGTAGCAACTACCGCCGAAATATTGTCAGGGTGCATTGCTTATCCACGACAACCTAAGCAGGAAGAAGAACAACTCGCTTCATTATCGAAAGTAGCTTATGAATTCACACCTTATATTGAGATCTATAAAAGCCCGGCAATTACCCAAGCGGGTTTGTTACTGGAACTCTCATCCTGCGTAAATTTATTTGGTGGATTATTACCACTCGTCAACAAAATCAAAAACGCGTTTATTGGATTCAAACTGGATTTTTTAATGGGTCAGGCACATTCAGCTTATGCTGCCTGGCTTTTGTCTTTTGTAAATTATCCTCTTGTGGAAGATAGCTCACGAGAGGATTTTATTGAGCGATTGAAATTAGTTCCTATCCAGTGGTTGCAGGATTATCCAAAAGCCGTTGAGGCACTCGACAAAATGGGATTTACCCTACTGGACGATATTGCACGGCAAATTGAAGTGCAATCCATTAGCAGTATTAAAAAACGCTTTGGTCATGAATTTACCCACATGCTCTGTGAATTATTTTCAATTGATCAAAATTTCCAGCAAGCCAGCCTGTTTGAAAAACCGTTAACCTATTATCAACCGACTGAATATTTTACCGAACAGATTCAATTTGATTATCCCATCGCCACTAGCAATTTATTGGAAAAACCAATAGCAGTCTTGTTAAAAAAACTCAGCCATTATTTGGTGAAGCGACAACTGGCCGCACAAGACATCGAATGGCGCTTGGCTGATATTTATCGTCGTGAAGAGATTTTTCATGTCACTGCTGATCGACTGCAAAGCCACTGGCAATTATTTTATGACCTGACATTGATTCAACTGGAAAGTCGTTCACTCTCATTTGAAGTGGATTCACTTTCACTCAAGTGTGATCAACTCATGCCAGTAGAAAATCAAAACCTGATACTGGATTTCGACCAACAACATACAAAATCCAAAGGCCAAAGTTTTACGATCACTGCTGCCAAATTAAAAGCACGGTTGGGTGATGCCTCGATTGTTAAACTCAGTTACCGCGACAGTCATATTCCGGAAGTCAGTAATCACACTATTTCCGTTAACGAATCCAGTGAACAATCCTTACCGGATATTCATCGTCAGGGATTTCGTCCTGCCTGGTTATTTAAACAACCTGTACCTATTGAAGATCGATGTGGATTATTTTGGCGCGGACGAATTCGTTTAATCGCAGGCCCCGAACGTATTCAGGGACTCTGGTGGCAAACACCTACCGCACGTGATTATTTTGTTGCACACAGAAACGACAATGTGCGTCTCTGGATATTTCATGATTTGCATAAACAAAGTTGGTTTGTGCAAGGCATTTTTGGTTAAGGGGCTTTTGAATACGTAATTACCATGACAGCTTATGCGCATTTACATTGCACCACTAACTACACTTTTTTAACCGGTGCATCACACCCGCATGAATTTGTTTACCAAGCGGCCGGGTTGGGATATGACTCTATTGCTATTACCGATGAATGTTCACTCGCGGGAATCGTAAAAGCATTTGTTGCTGCTGAAGAACTGAAATTCAAATTAATTGTGGGCAGCCGTTTTACATTAAGTAACGGTATGCGATTAATTGCTATAGCACCTACACGTATTGCTTACGCGGAATTATCCGGATTTATCACACTCGCACGCCGACGTTCAGCCAAAGGTGAATATGAAGCGCACTTTGATGATTTGCGATTTCGTTTACAGCATTGTTTGATTATCTGGTTGGGTTATTGCGGCAGTGACAGCGTCAAACCAGAAACCATTATTGACCAACTGCATAATGCATTTAAAGATCGTTTGTGGATTGGCATCAATCAACAATGGCAAGCAGGTGAGCAAGCGTCATTTAAAATCTGGCTGAGACTCGCAGGTAAAAACCGTATTCCGTTGGTTGCTTGCAGCGAAGCCTTAATGCATCAACAGGATCGTAAACCTTTACAGGATGTGTTGACGGCGATTCGACATAATAAACAACTGAATGATTTGGGAACTGATTTAATCTCCAACGCAGAAGCCTATTTAAAACCAATTGAGTTACTGGAACGTTTGTATTCCAAAGCCATGCTGAAAGAAACCTGTCGGATTGCAGATCAATGCATTTTTTCCATGAAAGAATTACGTTACCAGTATCCCCGCGAATTGGTACCTGAAGCAATGACACCTATCCAACATTTACGTCATCTCGTTTGTTATGGCAAAAAAATTCGCTGGCCAAAAGGTGTACCGCAAGACGCTGAAAAATTGCTTGAAAAAGAATTAACACTGATCGAGGAAGTAAAGTACGAATATTATTTTTTAACAGTGCATGATTTGGTGCACTTTGCACGCTCACAGGGAATTCTTTGTCAGGGTCGTGGATCGGCAGCCAATTCAGTAGTGTGCTATTGCCTGTTCATAACCGAAATTGCACCGGGACAAATTAATGTCTTGTTTGAGCGATTTATTTCGCAGGAACGCGATGAACCACCGGATATTGATATCGATTTTGAACATGAACGCCGCGAAGAAGTTATCCAATACATTTATCAAAAATATGGACGTGAACGTGCAGCCATTGCAGCAACAGTAATTACCTATGGTTCCAGGAGTGCCGTAAGGGATATTGGTAAAGCATTGGGATTGGATAACTCCTTATTGGATTACATTGCTGAAAATATTGCATGGTGGGATAGACATCAGGATTTGCATGCACGTTTGGCACAGCAAGGTTTGCAAATGGAACAAAAGACCATGCAACTCTTGTGTAAATTGGTTGGACAGCTTCTGAATTTTCCTCGCCATTTATCACAACATGTCGGTGGTTTTGTTATTTCTGAAACCAAAGTCAGTGATCTGGTACCGATTGAAAATGCGAGCATGGAAAATCGCACCGTCATTCAATGGGATAAAAACGATCTTGAATCCATGCGCTTGTTAAAAGTGGATGTGCTGGGTCTTGGTATGTTGACTACATTGCGTAAAACCCTGGAATATATTCACAAGTATAATCCGGCTATTCAATCACTCGCCGATATTCCCCGCGAAGATCCTCTTACTTATGACATGTTATGCAAAGCCGATACGATTGGTTTATTTCAAGTTGAATCACGTGCGCAAATCGCGATGCTCCCACGTTTACAACCGCGATGTTTTTATGACTTGGTCATTCAAATTGCGATTGTCAGACCCGGCCCAATCCAGGGCGACATGGTGCATCCACTTTTGCGTCGCCGCACAGGACAGGAAGAAATTACCTATGCCAGCGAGGCGATTAAATCAGTTCTTGAACCCACCATGGGTGTGCCGATTTTTCAGGAACAGGTGATGCGACTTTCCATAGTAGCCGCTGGCTTTACCGCGGGTGAAGCTGATCAACTGCGACGCGCCATGGCGGCCTGGGGTAAAAACAATAAACTTTTATTATTTGAAGAAAAATTTATTAATGGTTTGCTGAACAATGGTTATGCACTGGATTTTGCACAACGATTGTTTGAGCAGATAAAAGGTTTTGGTGGCTACGGATTTCCAGAAAGTCATTCAGCCAGTTTTGCGTTATTGTGTTATGCCTCTGCCTGGCTCAAACGTCATCATCCTGCTGCTTTTTATTGCGCATTACTGAATAGCCAACCTCTGGGATTTTACTCACCTGCACAATTAATCCAGGATGCGAAGCGGCATTGCATTGATATTTTTCCTGTGGATATCAATTACAGCTTTTACGATTACAACCTTGAGAAAAATTTCAAAGATCAGTGGGGAATACGCCTGGGCTTTCGTGAAGTGAGATCCTTGAATAAAAGCCAGGCTGAAGCAATTGCGACATGGCGAGGTGATAGATTATTTACTTCATTGGAAGATGTTGCACGTCGAACAAAATTGTCCGCTATTGATTTGCAATGTCTGGCTTCTGCTGATGTATTTCATAATCTCGTCGGCAATCGACATTTATCCCGCTGGCAAGCTGCTGGCATAGAAGTAACAAAACCTCTATTAGAAACTGGCCCAACCCATGCTGATGATTTATTTACGGAAGCACCTACTACCGAAAAAAATGTCATTACCGATTACCAAACCCTGGGCTACAGCTTGCGTCAACATCCCATGGAATTACTTCGTAACGAATCACCGTTTAATCGCTGTATGAAATGTTGTGATCTGATTCAGTTACGTAACAAAGGATTTGTCCGGATTGCAGGACTCGTGACCTGTCACCAACGACCCGGCACCGCGAATGGCACAATGTTTTTAACCATTGAAGATGAAACCGGGAATATCAATGTGATTGTCTGGAAAAGCACACAAGATAATTTTCGAAAAGAATTACTCACTGCAAAATTATTAGTAATCAAAGGCACAGTTGAAATCGCCGATGAATATGTAACAGAACCCGTAATCCATGTGGTCGCGGGTCATCTGGAAGATTATTCAGAGAGGTTTTATGAGTTGGATGTAAAGTCCAGGGATTTCAGATAAGAGTGTAAGACGTCGATTTCGTTATTTAAAGGCCATCCTAGGCCGCATGCCATATCCTTTTTCCAGAAAATTGTTTTTCCAGATATTCCATTTGGTCTTCCAAAACCACGTGCTGTGCAAGAAATATTGACTCAAAAATATTTGGCTTGAATGGCACCGCCAATAATTCCATACCCGCATCTTCAGGTGTTCGGTCAGCCTTGAAATGATTACACCTGTGGCAGGCCGCCACAACATTTTCCCAGATATCACGACCACCTTTTGAACGAGGTACAACATGATCACGCGTTAAATCCACCTGCGTATGTTGAATACCACAATACATACACTGATAGTTATCCCGGCGAAACAACATTCGATTGTTAAAACCAAACGCTTGACATCGATGGTGTAAATCACCTTTTGTTGCAATAACAGGGCTGATTTCCAATATTGATTGTTCACCACTCAAACGGTTAAAACCACCGAACATGATGAGACGTTTTTTCCCCAACTCCCATTGCACCATGTTCTTTACATAGAGTACCGCCGCTTCTTCACGGGATAACCATGAAGTCGGGGTTCCTGAAAGATCCAATCGTAGTACTTTGCCCATCT
>CAZICR010000039.1:0-13315 GCA_964537795.1 uncultured Cellvibrionaceae bacterium
ACTTGGTCTTGCAACTACCACCGGTGGTGCTGGTGGCGCCATTGTTACAGCAACCAACTTTGCTGAATTGAATCAATATATGGATTCAAACGATACGCTGACGATTTTGGTATCCGGTACCATTCAATTAAATGGTATGACACCTTTGCGTTCCAATAAAACACTGATGGGTATCAACAATGCAAAACTGGTTGGTGGTGGATTGGAAATGTATAAGCGCAGTAACATTATTATCCGCAATATTACCTTCGAAAATGCGCCGGATGATTCCCTGAAAATTAACCAGAACTCGCATCACATCTGGGTTGACCACTGTACTTTCACCGATGGCGATGTTGCCGATCCTGAAGCAGCTAATCACGATGGTTTATTTGATATCACTCGCCAATCCAGTTACATCACTATTTCTTACAACAAATTTTTCAATCACGCAAAAACCATGTTGATAGGTCATAGCGATAGCGCATCTTCTGATGTCGGATTTTTGAAAGTTTCCATTCACCACAATTGGTTTAATGGAACTGCAAGCCGTCATCCACGTTTGCGTTATGGTGAAGTGCATGTTTACAACAACTATTACCTGAACAATAAGGAATACGGCGCGACTTCTACTCAGGAAGGTGACTTGGTTGTTGAAGGCAATTATTTCCAAGGCGTTCCTTTCCCTACCTTGGTGGGTTATGCAGAATCAGGCCCAGGTGACATAGTGGAACGTTACAACGTGTTTGTTGATTCAGGTGTTGCACAAACACGAGGCACTGCTTTTGATCCTTACACTTATTACAACTATGTACTGGAAGATGCAGCGAGCCTGCCTGCAAAATTAACTCAAAACACCGGCGCTGGTGTTATTGATCCTTACGCCGCTTTAGGAATTTCCCGTTAATCCCCCTTTCCCTTTGATGATTCGTCATCAAAGGGTTTTTTCAGCTCGCACCACTTTATAAAAAATCTAACTCTAAAAATAATTAACTGCTTGGGCGGACGCTTCCGCCTGTTTTTTTAAATATTTCTAATTCAAAAAAACTCTTTATCTCGAAAACATTTCCATCTCACAGATCAATTAACCTTTAATTCCTGGCTTGATCATTCTAACCAACGTTTTATCCTTCATAATAAAATGATGAACTAGTGCTGCAGCAGCGTGAATAACCACTATCACAATCAGCACCCATGACAAATATTTATGCGCAAGCGACACGATATTTAATTGGTTGTTATCCAAAAAAATCAACGATGGAATCTGAAACAGGCCAAATACATCGACTGTTTGCCCTTCAGAAGTACAAGTCAGATAGCCGGTAATGATAATGGCGAACAAAAGCGCATAGAGTATGAACTTAATCAGTTTAATAAGGATTCGTGCCAATAAGGATTTAGCCAAAGCGACAGGCGTTTTACTGGATAAACGCCAGACAAGCCTGATGACTACCCATCCAAACAACAAACTGCCCATCGCGTAATGGAAGTGTGCAATTTTCAAAAAGTAGGGTGAGGAGTAACCGCCAAAATGTATTAGGTAAATACCCAATCCAAAAATCAGTAAAGTGACTACTGCTGTTATCCAGTGAAATAATATAGTGACTATACCGTACCCTGATGAAGAATCTCTTATCATTTTTATAACCTCATGTGTTATTTTTTAACTGTGTTATTTTTTATATTAGCCAATTATATTTATATTATTATTTTTCGAGCTTGATTAGGCGGAATTATCCGAAAGTATAAAATACCCCATGGATAACACAGCCATAGCAACGACTATTCCACTCATCACAACTTCTTTTATCGTCATCGCAAAAAAGAAAGCGGAAACGCCATGTACCAAATGCAAAACCGGAAGATTGGATAATACTAAAATGCTGACCAGCAACAAAGGTACCCAGAAAATAAGTTGTTTAATCCAGGGATTAAATTCCTCTTGACCTGGCAACCGCGATATTAATCGCCCGGTAAACCCATCGTCATCAATATAATCTTGTGTTTGTTGAAAATGTTGCTTCAACATTTTTTCAAAATTGTCATCATTCATTTTAAATTCACTCATGCAAGGCACCTTGCCAAGCTGATAATGCGTGTTGCAGTTTTTGCTTACCTCTATTGATATGGGTTTTTAAAGTTCCCAGAGGTAACCCCATAACTTGTGCCGCTTCTTCATGGGAAAATCCATCTTCAAAACACAAACTAATCGCCATTCTTTGTGCTGGACTTAAGAGTTGCATTGCCGCCGCCAGATCTTTTTTTGCATGATACTGATTAACTTCCGAAGTTTCACACTCTAACTCTTCGTTGTCATCCAACTCACACCACTGAATTTTTTTACCGCGCCAACGGTTGGCCGCAATATTAAAGGTAATGCGATACAACCAGGTTGAAAATTTGGAATCCCCACGAAACGCCGACAAGGCTTTATATGCCTTGATAAACGCCTCTTGGGCCAGATCATCTGCCGAGTGTATATCACCATCACTCAAGCGTCTTGCCCAGCTGCGCAATTGTGATTGATAACGCAAAACCAGCTGCGAAAATGCATGCTGGTCCTGGTGCGCAACCACCCGCGCGATTAAGTCCTGATCTGAAATCATCGTTGTTAGCGAATCAAACAGATTTTTTAGGTTGCGATAATTTCCATATCGCCAAACGGGATAGTCCCGCCGCGATAACAATGAGTCCCACAGCACCTATTTCAAAACCAATCAGCACCGTCAGGAAAACCATTAGCGCCAAACCTACAAAGGTTTCTTTAATTCCTTTGGACAGATTGGCTTGGCTTTTACCATCAAAATCCGTCAATAATTCTTCAGGCACATCACGGCCGGCATCCAAAAACTTTTGTATCAATTCCTGATGCTGCACGCGTCTCTGAGCTAAAGCGCGATACCGTGCAACCACCAGAGCGATGATAAAAAGAAAGCCACCCCCTATAACCACAATGATTGCCACTACAGGAATCAACAGCATGTTATTGAACCCGGCGCTCAGTGACTCAGGAGATGGAGGGGTGAAGTGTTCAAAATGCTGTTTAATTTGGGCATCAATCCCAGCCGCTGTCTGTGGATTTTTTTGCTGGTCCACAAGCGGTTCAAATTGCGGAGTTTCTGCTTGCGGCAAACTCTGTGTCGAAGATTCACCTTCGACAATTTTTCCGACCAATTCTTCGGCTGAAGTATAAAGGCTGGTCAAAGCCAGTAGTAGACTGAAAACCAGTGATATAAGTGAGTGGGCGTTCATCATGACTCCTGAAAAATTCCCATATCGGGAAAATAGGTTACTTCGTTGATTGCCTATTAAGACCCGACTAAAGGCAATTTGGATTCATGCAAGTCACATTTAATCAGCAACAACCGCTGACAATATAGATGATTCGTGGTGTCGATGTGGACTAGCCATTAGGAATGCGTATCAAGGCACCCAATGCCACAGACCACCTCCCAAGGCTCACGTCTGCACCAGTCCCTATAGACAAGATACGAGGGATGCGGGTATTTACTGAAATCAGTATCAAAAATGTCACTGGGAAAAATTGGAGAAAACGGGGCAATCCAATTAAAAATTAAATTTGTGACAAACTTCCCCTCCCAAATAACGCATGAGTTATTAAAGAAAGTTTGTTTTAGGCAAAATGTTCGCAGAGTGAATTAAAAGAAATCAACCTATCAGGAATTTAACGGCAAAACTTTATGCTTTATTCAATCGGATTATTTATTCTAGACACCGACAAAGAAGTGCTATTACTTGCGTCGACTAACGAGATAGTAACAAGCCATTCACGAGTTTCCCAATTGCTGTCTATTTTGGCAGACGCTTACCCTAAAACTGTAAGCAAAAATGAACTCACGCGACACCTTTGGCCCGACAATGATGTGACTGAATGGGCGCTATCACGGCAGATCTCACAGGTTCGGCAACTCTTATCTTCTGTTGATTCGAACACCCAATACATAAAAACGGTACATACAAAAGGATTTAAACTGGAAGTCGAACCCAAGGTAATTGATATCCTTGATACCAAAAACGATGAACCGCCTTTATCGCAACATCGCACCCCATTGGAAACTATCGAAAAAAAGAATTTCATTCCTGCACTTCATCAATGGATGATAGCGACTTGCGTGTTTTGCCTCTTACTCAGCGTTGCAGCCTATACTCACCTGAAACCAGACCCGATTATTTATGGTGAAATATATCCTCAAAAAACTATCCTATTTCCTACGGATTCAAATTGGTCGAGCTCCGAACCCAACACCATACAATACACAGCCGATGGCGTATTAATAGAGCCCATAGGTTCTGATCCGTTATATGTTTCAACCAGCTTGGAAGAAGCAGCGTTTTATCAAGGCGCCGTGTTTTCAATCAAAATGAAAGTCAATCAAGGATTTGTCGATAAAGACGGGTGGTTACGACTCTACTATCAAACCACTCTGGACGGTTGGCCTGGAGAATGGGATTGTGGCCTTGAGGATGGTGTCACCAAAAACTTGAACTTCACACATGATTGCCTGATTGATGAAAATGATTCATTTGTAAAAGTCCTTGCAAATGAACCTGTTAATTTTGGGATCAAAATTCATCAACGGGAAGCAGGTGGCAATGCCACTCTAGAATCGGCACAACTGCGTATTCCTGCCGGCATTTCGACTGAAAAAGGTTGGCACACAACCAACAAAATACCGCTGAATTACAGCAGAGGCGTTTCCTACTCGCCCGAATCACTAGCTGACGTAATGTCGACCTTTATAAAAGGTCCGGTAAATATCGCCGGATCAAAAGTTGCTTTTACGATTAAAATCGATGATTCCTATATAGACCCAGATCTCACTCTGCAATTGTTTATCTTCAGTAAAGACGGAAAATGGCAGGACTGTTTCGTATATGAAATTAAATCCAAGGTATTTACAACTGTGTGTGATTTTAACAACATCAAGAATCCGTTTGTCATTGGAGAAAATGAAAGAGTAGAAATTGGCATCCGCCCTTCTGGAAAGATAATCAGCAAGCAAATAAAAATTATTGGTGTGACAATAACTGAATAATTTTATCTGGTTTAATTAAATATTTTCCTGAGCCAACTGGATCCCTCCACTAGTTCACAGTCTGCAGTCTGCAAAGGTTTAAATTCCTCAACAATAGGCACCCAGGTAGCGCCCACACAATTTTCTGCGCTCAGCTTTCCGGTATCCCTATCCAACCAATCAAAGACAACACCCTCTGGTGGATCCAGGCTCAGGGAATGAGTCGGTATTTTCTTCATAAAATCAATCCAGATTTGTAATGCACCACTGGCACCACTAAAAGGTGTTATCGAATTATCATCATTCCCCATCCAAACCACGGCTAAATGTTCACCGGAAAACCCGGCAAACCAGCTATCGCGTTGATCATTAGTGGTTCCTGTTTTTCCTGCCACCCTTAAATCAACCGGTAGTTGGCTCGCTGCGCTGCGACCCGTCCCCATGGTAGTGACCTGATGCAAGGCATATTGCAGCTGGAAAATACTTTCTGCTGAAAATCGCTGTTCCAATTCCAAAGGATAGCGCTTCAGTGGTTGTCCATCGGCTGTCAATACTTCGCGAATCGCATGCAAAGGAACATAAACACCATCCGCTGCAAGGGTGTGATAAATACCCGCCACTTCAAATGGTGTCATCTCCTGGGCGCCCAATGACAATGAAGGCAACTCTTTCATCTCTCCGGAATAACCGGCTTTTTTGACAGCTTTCACTACTTTGGATAAACCCAACGTCATGCCCAAACGCGCTGTTGATTGGTTAAACGAATTGGCCAGCGCTTCTATCAAAGGTAAATTGCCGTGGCTAACTTTGTCATAATTTTGTGGTTCCCATTTTTGCCCACCGGATTCATACACGACCGGATCGTCGCTGATGATGGACATCAAATTATAAATTTGCGGGATTTCCAAAGCAGCCAGATACACAAAAGGTTTCATTAATGATCCCATTTGGCGTTTTGCATCCAGTGCACGGTTGTATCCTTCGAAACGCGGATTTTTATCACCTACCATCGCCAACACTTCACCACTGCCAACCGAAGTTACAATAAAAGCGGCTTGGGTATTTTTTTCTTTGATGCGACTTTCCATTTGTTGTAATCGCGTTACCAAAGTCGCTTCTGCTTGTCGCTGTAAGGTTGGTGAAAAACTGGTGAATATCCGTAAACCTTCACTGCGCAAATCTTCTTCACGATAATCCTGTTTTAACTGGCGCTTTACCAAATCCATAAATGCAGGATAAGTGGTAATACTGGCAGAAGCATCTGAGACAATTCCCAGAGGCGCTGCCTGCGCTGTTTTGAATTCCTCTTCGGTAATCAAATTTTCTGATCGCATAACACCCAATACCAAATTACGCCTTACTTTTGCGCGTTCAGGATGTCGCCATGGATTGTAATAAGAAGCGCCCTTTGCAAGCCCTACCAATAATGCAACTTGCTGGGTATTTAATTCCTTAATAGGTCGACGAAAATAATGTTGCGCCGCCAGACCGAATCCATGTATTGCACGCTGCCCGCCCTGACCCAAGAACACTTCATTAATATAAGTTTCGAGAATTTCAGCCTTGCTGTAATGCACCTCCAGCAAAACCGCCATAATGGCTTCCGGAATTTTTCGCTGCAAAATGCTTTGCTTATTGGAAAGATAAAAATTTTTCACTAATTGTTGTGTAATCGTACTACCACCCTGACGAACACCACCATGGCTCAGATTCACCCAGGCCGCGCGCAAAATCGCCATAGGGGAAACACCGTGATGCTCCAGAAAATGTTTGTCTTCAACAGCCAGCAGTGTTTCACCTAATATTGGTGGCAAATCTGTCAATTTAATTAAAATTCTGTCTTCCAGATTGGCTGGATAAAAACCGCCAATTTCCTGAGGCTCCATACGCACCAAAGGTAAATCTGCACTGGCTTGATCCAGCAGGGAAACCACTTGTTCATTGTCGATGGTGATGCGAAAGATTTGTGAATTTTCGGTTTTATCCCAAAACACAAATCCCCGACTATGCACTTGATATTCAACACTGGATGAAAGTGATGTCACTCGTTTTTTGGCGTGCCCCGGTTGACGAATATCACCTGACAATCCATATCCCAAGGCTTTTAATTCCTGTTCAAATAAAGCCGGTGTCAAGCTAAGTCCTTGATACAACTCCAAAGGCTGCGCATAAACCCGGGCAGGTAACGCCCATTTTTTTCCTTCGAATTTTTTTCTGACCTGCAGATCCAAATATAAGGTCCAGACGCACATCACCAGAACAAAAAATAATGTGGCGTAAATCGCCCAACGCCAAAAGCGTCCCCATTTTGTTGTGGCGGCTTTCGCTGATGGCCTGGCTTTAGCTGAACGTTTCTTACGTTTGGTCATTTGCTACTCAACTACTTGGATTTTTGCGCGGTGGGCAGTGTAAACTGCCGGCCAATTTTTTCCTATTCAATGACTATTCGATTTTAAGGTAGTCGCGTTTAAGGCAGTCAAGATGAAACAATTTCACATTTATGGCATAGGCGCAGCACTGGTTGATACTGAAATCACGATTGAAGATTCCGATCTGATACAAATGGCAGTTGCCAAAGGTGTTATGACACTGGTTGATGAAAAACGACAAAATGAATTAATTCACTATTTGCAAGATCATTTGGTCGCCTCACACAAAGCCAGTGGCGGATCAGCAGCAAACACCATTATCGCGGCCAGCTATTTTGGTTGTAAAAATGTCTATTCCTGTAAAGTTGCAAATGATGCAAACGGAGAATTTTATTTGCATGATTTACACAGGGCTGGCGTCATCACTCCTGCGCACATTCAACCTCCGGTTGGCATCACCGGAAAATGCCTGGTCATGATCACACCTGACGCTGAACGCACTATGAATACCTTTCTCGGTATTAGTGAAACACTATCCAAAGCAGAATTAGATCCAACCGCAATTGCACAATCAGAGTATGTATACATTGAAGGATATTTGGTGACATCCCCTACAGGAAAAGAAGCTGCAATTGAACTTGCCAAAATAGCCAAAACCCACAACACCAAAACTTCATTAAGTTTATCTGACCCGGCGATGGTGCAATTTTTTCGCGATGGCTTGTTAGAAATGATCGGTGATGGAATCGATTTGATTTTCTGCAACCGCGACGAAGCATTGGGATTCACGCAAACACATAATCTCGACGACGCTTGCCGCGAATTAAAAAAGTATTGCAATCAATTCGCCATCACCTGCGGTAGCGATGGAGCTTTGGTATTTGATGGCAAAAATCAAAAGCAGGTTGCAGGCACTCAGGTCAAGGCAGTAGATACCAATGGTGCAGGCGACATGTTCGCCGGTGCATTTTTATTTGCATTGACACAGAAAAAAGATTTTGAGACTGCCGCAAAATTTGCCAATTTGTGCGCAGCAAAAGTGGTATCGCAATTTGGACCGAGATTACAACCAGAAGAGTATGCTGAACTGAAAGCTGACTTTTTTCTTAGTAATTAAATTTCAGAACAAACCGAACAAGTTTGATCTTTCTTCAATTTGATCTCGCGCCACTCCAAATGGCGCGCATCAAAAATCAATAAACGCCCCGCCAGTGAAGTTCCAAAACAACCGATCAGTTTTATCGTTTCCAATGCCTGCATTGAACCTATCACGCCCACCAATGGCGCTAACACGCCGTTGGCAGCACAAGTCACATCATCAGAAGTTTGTTCGTATAAACAAGCGTAACAAGGGCTGGATTCTTTCCGAAAATCAAACACCGTAATTTGTCCATCCAATCGGATCGCCGCACCCGACACCAAGGGTACTCTTGCTGCAACACAAGCCACATTGATTGCAAAACGCGTTTGAAAATTATCGGTGCAATCGACGACCACGCTAACTTGTTTGACTTGTTCGAGAAGACTTTCGGTGTCCAACATTTTTTCAATGCAGGTGATTTGAATGTCCGGATTTAATTCACGCAAGGTCTTGGCTGCCGATTGCGCTTTGTTTTCACCTATACGATGAGTAGTGTGTGCAATTTGTCGCTGTAAGTTGCTGAGATCAACCTTGTCAAAATCTGCGAGAATTAAATGTCCAACTCCTGCTGACGCCAAATACATAGCAACCGGCGAACCCAATCCTCCCAATCCCACAACTAAAACTTTAGCAGTCAATAATTTTTCTTGCCCTTCGATATCAATATCGGGCAGCATTATTTGGCGCGAGTAGCGGAGGAGTTGTTGGTCGTTCATTTTATTTCTCATTAATTTGGCACTTCGCACACACGCGGGTCTTGACCCGCCCTACAATTGCGCGAATGTTACTCTATCATTCCCGCCTAAATCTTTTCGTGTTTGCACCGATGAATATCCATTCTCGGTCAATATGTTTTTTACAGCTTCAGCTTGATCATAACCGTGTTCCAATACCAACCAAGCTGCCGACTTTAGATATTTTTTTGCGTGATGAATAATATGTTTGATATCAGCCAAACCTTTTTCATCTGCAATTAATGCTGTCAGTGGTTCAAAACGCAGATCTCCTTGAAACAAGTGTGGATCTTGCGGATCAATATAAGGTGGATTACTGACAATGATATCAAATTGTTGTTTGTCGATAGCCGAAAACCAATTGCTGATTTTTAATTCTACATTCTGCAGTTGAAATTTCTGGCGATTTTTTTCAGCCAATTCAATTGCGTCGACCGATTGATCAACTCCCAAAACATTCCAGGATTTTTTTTCATTCGCCAAGGCGAGTGCAATTGCTCCTGTTCCTGTTCCCAAATCCAGACACCGACGCGCAGTATCCGATTGATCTTTAGCGAACAATTCCAATGTTACCTCAACTAGCAATTCAGTGTCAGGGCGTGGAATTAATGTGGAATTATTGACATCAAATGATAAGGACCAGAATTCACGTTGTCCGATAATATGCGCAATCGGTTCGCCGTTTTTTCGGCGTGATAATAATTGGTAGAATTTCTCTGTGTGTTCGGGTGTTAATAAATGATCTGACCAGGTAAATAAATAAGTACGATTTTTTTGTAGCAGATGCGCGAGTAACAATTCGATATCCAACCGCGCAGTATCACTCGCTGAAGCAATTTCTTCAGTGAGTTTTAGGCATTCTGCGATGGACAGTTGAGTCATTTTTTTACCGGATATTGTGCTAATTTCTTTCACCCCCTCCTAACCTCCCCCTTGGCAAGGGGGAGGGACTGGCTCCTCCCTTTGAAAAAGGGAGGCGGGGAGGGATTTAAGATGGTCAAATTTTTCTGGGATTTTAACCCCCCCTAACCCCCCTTTTTCAATGTGGGGGAATGACTCCCTCTTTAATAAAGCAGGGAGGGTTAGGGTGGGGTGAACACTTTTCAGTTTACTCCCCAATCGCCGCCAATAAATCCGCCTGATATTCATGCGCAAGCGGTTGCAGCACTGGATCCAAATCGCCTTCCATAATCGCATCCAACGAATAGAGTGTTAAATTAATTCGATGATCCGTCATGCGACCTTGCGGATAATTGTAAGTGCGAATTCGTTCGGATCTGTCACCGCTGCCTACCAAATTTCGTCGCTCATCGGAAATAGTTTTATGCGCAGCTTCTTCTTGCATGGTTTTTAATTTGGTTGCCAATAAACTCATCGCACGTGCGCGGTTTTTGTGTTGCGAACGTTCATCCTGACATTCCACCACAATGCCCGTGGGTAAATGCACAATACGAATAGCAGAATCGGTTTTGTTAACATGCTGACCTCCGGCGCCGGATGAGCGATAAGTATCAACGCGCAAATCGGCTTTGTTGATATTCACTTCTTCCATTTCATCCGCCTCTGCCATCACCGCAACTGTACAGGCTGATGTGTGAATGCGACCTTGCGATTCTGTTTCGGGAACACGTTGCACACGATGTGCACCTGATTCGAATTTCAATCGACCGTAAACACCAGCGCCGGTTACCAGCGAAATAATTTCTTTAAAGCCGCCATGTTCACCTTCGTTTTGACTGAGTATTTCAAGGCGCCAACCTTGCTTTTCCGCATAACGGGAATACATGCGAAACAAATCACCGGAAAAAATCGCCGCTTCGTCACCACCAGTCCCCGCGCGAATTTCCAGATAACAATTTTTTTCATCGTTGGGATCTTTCGGCAATAATAATTTTTGCAGATCCAACTCTGTCGGCTCTATCGCCGCTTCACATTCCTTTAATTCTTCTGCTGCCATTTCTTTCATGTCGTCGTCGCCTTCAATCAACAACTGTTTGGCCTCTGCAATATCGGCCAATAATTGTTGATATTTTTTATAGGCAACCACTACAGGTTCAAGCTCGGCGTATTCTTTGGATAAATCGCGGAAACGGTTTTGATTATTAATAATTTCAGATTCAGATAATAAAGCACTGACTTCTTCATAACGCTCTTTGAGTCGTTCCAGTTTTTCCACTATGGAGGCTTTCATGTGTGACACTTCTCGTAAAAATATTAAAAAATAGAATGGAGTTAGATTAGAAAAGAGAGTTGAGCGGCGCTAATGGTCAGCAGAATCATCAGACTTAAGTGCAAATAATTCCTGCGCAGCACGCATCACATAATGCTTTTGGCTGGCACTGGCGTCCTTTAACACTGTGGTAGGAGAATGGAGTAATTTGTTGGTCAGGTTGCGCGCCAATTGAGATACAACTTCTTCCGCATTTGCGCCTGACTGTAATTGTTTGAGTGCTTTTTGCAATTCAATATCGCGGGTTTGTTCTGCCTGATTGCGATAATGTTTAATCAAATCAACGGCATTTAATTCACGTTGTTGTTTTAAATAGTCTTCAACGCCCTGATCAATAATTAATTGTGCCTGATCAGCTGCGAGCACGCGGGATTTTTTATTTTCATCAATCACCGCATGCAAATCATCCACCGTATAGAGATAAACATCTTCCAATTCGGCAACTTCGGATTCTATGTCACGAGGAACCGCTATATCCAACATAAACATAGGTTTGTGTTTACGTTTTTTCAGTGCTGACTCAACAGCACCTTTACCTAATAAAGGTAATTGACTGGCAGTCGAGGAAATGACTATATCAGCGCGATGCAATTGTTCAGGTATTTCTGCCAATAAAAACGCTTCACCATTAAATTCAGCAGCCAGTTTTTGCGCACGGGCCAGTGTTCGATTGGCAACCAGTATTTTTTTGATGCCGTGTTCAGCCAAATGCCTTGCCACCAAAGAAATCGTTTCGCCAGCACCAATCAATAGCGCAGTATCATCTTTCAAGTTGGAAAAAATTTGTTGCGCAAGACTGACTGCCGCATAAGCAACAGAGACTGGGTTTTCACCAATCGCCGTTTCTGTTCTGACACGCTTGGCGACATTAAATACCTGTTGAAAAACCGAATGGAGTTCACTGCCAATAGTTCCGGCTTCACGTGCAATCGCAAATGCAGATTTCATTTGCCCAAGTATTTGCGGCTCACCCAACACCAAAGAATCCAGGCCGCCTGCAACTTTCATTATGTGCCTGAGCGCATCCTGATTCTTGTAACTATACAAACTATTTTGCAAATCGTCTGCCGGTACTTTTGTGTGTGCGAGCAACCACCTTTCTATTAGTTCACTTTGTTCAGCCACCGCATAAATTTCTGTTCGGTTACAGGTAGATAATATGGTGACTTCACTCAATCCACTCTGGCTCGCCGCATCTTTCAACGCCGACTCGATAATTTCTGGCGAAAAGGCGACCTTCTCTCGCAAAGCGAGAGGAGCTGAATTGTGGTTAATGCCGAAAGCAATAAGAGTCATGAATCCAATATATTCAAAAAAGGGCGGTATTGTCAGGTGAGTCGGCGACTCTTACAAGGGTTTATTAGAGCCTAGCCAAAATCTGCCTATACTCAATCAAGTTTATAATGGATAAATTCATGAAAACACCTCGTTGCCCTTGCATTATCGACATTGAAGCTTCAGGTTTCGGCGCGCATAGCTATCCAATTGAGATAGGCGCCGTCAAAGCCGATGGCTCCCGCTTTTGCAGTTTGATTATCCCCGAAGAAGAATGGCTGCACTGGAATCCTGAAGCCGAAGCCATACACGGTATATCCCGGTCTTTGTTATTTGAAAAAGGAAATCCGGTCAGAGAAGTTTGTCATGCATTGAATATATTTTTAGGTGCAGTGACCGCTTACAGTGACGCATGGGTTCACGATAGCCCTTGGTTGACTCGCCTGTTTTGGGCTGCACGATGCAAACCGGAATTTCGTTTGAGCCCAATTGAGTTAATCACCCCAGAACAACAGTTGCTGGCATGGGATCAAACCAAAAAGGACTTGGAG
>CAZICR010000040.1:0-13118 GCA_964537795.1 uncultured Cellvibrionaceae bacterium
TGGCCTCGGGTTGTTTGTCGTAAAAGAGATGCTTTGCAAAATAGTCAAACAGTGATTGATGATAGGTTTCAAGCGCTTGTAAATAGTTTATTTGCGATTGCATATCGGTTTTTGCTTGTTGGGTTAAGTAGCCTTGAAGTGCAATAGAAGGTGACAACCAGGAAAAACCTTTCACCATCTCAATCCGGTTTTGAATTTGTTTGCGGTAATCCTGTTTAATCGAATCGACTTTGCGGTCGCTCATTAACTGCATGGCGAAATACCATTTCCAATGGAAAGTTTCAGGCAAAGGTTTTGAGTCGGCGTATTGCGGAAAGGCTTGATAAAACTCGTTGAGATCGGCTTGTTTATCCCTGTCCCAAGCGTTGTGCATATGTTGCCGTTGATCCAGCATCATATTGATTCCTTGAGTTGTAGGATATTGGTACTGACTAAGGTTAATGGCAGTTCCCGGAATGACCAAGGTCAAGAATATCCAGACTGTGACATAAGTCAGCGTAGCTTTTATAGATTGAAAACCTGAGCGATTGATTATCCAGGCAAGAAAAAACCAAAGTGTTTGATATAAAATTAATGCAAGGTAGATGCTGAAAAATTGAAGGTTCAGAGTTAAACCCACGGCAAAAAAACCATAAGCCAATAGCAAGAGTTGAAAAAGGGCGATTAAAATAAAAATCAGCAGCAGTCGAAAATTTATCAGTGATTTTTCAGAATAAATTACTGACTTGAGCAGCAATAGTCGTCCCGATTCTTTTTCGCTGGCCCACAATCGACAAGTCATAACGCCGATCAATAGCGGAATGATGTAAATAAAAATAAAGCCCAGATCCAAAAAACCTTGCAATTGCAAATCGGGATTTTGTTTTTCTTGTCCGTAAATCTGCCCGGTGATTGCTAACAGCCTGATGTTATGACTCAAGGTATCTATGACACGTTGACCGTTAAACAAAGCTGCTAATGGCTCAGCAGTATGTTTTGTAGCTTCAAAGTAATAGTAGCCCATGCTGCCGAAATCAAAATTTGGATTGGCTGCTTGAATTTGCCAGTGTTTAAAATCCTGTTCGGCTGATTGTGTTAGTTCAGCGAAATCGGCGGCCTCATTTTGTATGCGCACTTTGCCTTGATGAACTGCAAATAATGCAGCGATCAGAATCAATACGGAAAACACCAGAAACGCACGATTCCGTAATATCAGCAGTAGTTCCAATCTACAGAGTTGCATAGTGAGAACCCTTTCGTTTGATGCACAACAAACCCACAACCAAAATCAACAACCACCAACATCCCATTATCTTTTCGATAAAATTGGATTCCAGTGACCAGCTGATGTCTGGAGGCTGATAGCGAAATTGCGGCAGTGTTTGCCACACATGCTTATCCAGTCTTTGTGTTTTGTTGTCTTTGTAATTGATCCGTTCGGTGTGTAAATGGTTCAGCTCTTGAATCAATTCATATCGGAAAGATTCCGCTTGCCGTTCAAATTCAAAAAAATGGCGGCTGTCGGTCGCGCTAATTTTCATCGACCATTCTTTTATCCACAAATAAGGACTCAAAGCATAACCGGCTGCCAACCAACGCTTTTGTTGCTGATATTGGTCGAGGAGTTGTTGGTAATGCTCCTTAAAAACTTTACTGGTTAACTTCTCACCCTCCGCCATCACCAGTCCCGCATAATTCACCGGAAGCTCTTCTATACTGCCTTTTTGATATTTTTTTAAGGTTTCTTCTTTAAATTTGGAAAAATAAGGATCATTGGGATTATGGGAGTTACCTAATTTTTCAGATTCTGCTGTTAATGTTTTTTCAAACACTGCTTGCGAAGGCGTGTTGACCTGCAGATAGGCTGCATTGCTCAAGGTTTTGGGAACCAGAAAACAAATCAACAACCAACTGGCAATCAACACACTCAGGTTGGTGACATTGCTTTTAACTAAAGTGGACACAATCAGAATAAAGATTATCCACCAGAGGCTATAGATCAAATAGGTGATAAATAAAATCAACAAGCGTAGGGATAAATCCTGATCGGACTGCGCCGGTAAAAATCCCGCTAAAATGGCCGTTACAACAAAAGCGGGTAACAAAAATAAAAAACTCAGGCAGAAATAAGCCAAGGCTTTCGCGATTAATAATTGAAAGAGATTCACGCCGGTTGTTTGGAGTAGCGCCAGTCTTTTGCTGCGGATTTCCTGATTCATGGAGTCCTGTGCAAGAACAATCAGCAGCAGGGGCCATAAAATCAATAATAAATTAGCGGTTGATAGCGGAATAAAACCGACAATATTGCCACCGGATTGTGATTCCGAAAATTGACTGGCATTTTGTCTGTGTGCTTCCAGAAACAGACTATTGCCAACCAAATAATTTACGCCGGAATCAAACAAACTCAAAGTATTGGCAGGGCGAAATCCATAGGTACCAAAATGGGCAACGCGATGTGGATGTCGATCCGGTTGTGACTGCCATTGTTGCTCAACTGTTTTCTGAAATTGGGTTTGATACTCATCCAGATTTTGAGTGTAGGACCAACCATTAAACAAACTGGCTAACAATAAAATCTGAAAAACCGGCAATAACACTATTGCCAGTTTTTTTCGATATTGTAATCGCCACTCATGAGCGCAAATTAACAGTATCTTCTGCATAAATTAAAATTCAATTGCCCAGGAAAGATTGACGGCTCTGGCATCGCCGGGAGAATGCAGGGTCGATGTGTCAAACCAGACATATTCATAGTATTCGTCGAACAAATTGGTGATCTGCAAACCCAGGCTGTGATTGTTGTACTCATAGCCCAAGCGTAATTCAGTCAAACTATAGTCACCGAATTTCCCGAGGCTGTTATTGTTGGACACGTAAGAATCACTTTGTGAGGTATTAAATAAACTGATTTTCCAACTATTATTGATTTGATAATCGACTCCCAATGCCGCGGAATATGCCGGAATGTGATTTAGCCAATTACCTTTAATCGCCGCGTTGGTTGCACCCGGTTCTGCCAAAATCGCTTTTTGTCTCGTGTAAGATGTCCACAAATACCAGGCATCAGCAGGCTGCCAACTCAACAAAATTTCCCAACCTTCACGTTCAGTTTTGCCAACGTTTTCAAAATCACCCGAGCCATCCGGTTTTGCGGTTAATTCATCGCTGGCATCTTGTTGCCAAAGTGAAAAACGTAATTCAACCGGAATTTGCGGTGTTAATTGAAAACCAATTTCACTGCCGGTATTTTCGGATGCATCCACATCTTTTCCAGGCAGCGCATAAGCCGAAATGCCGTTACCAATTTGATAGGTTTTTCCCCAGTTAGCGAATAACGAAAGATTTGAGGTAGCTTCATAATTTAAACCTGCTGCCGGTTGCGTCAGGTTTCCGTAATCATTGATGTCTCGCTGTTGGTTATTCACCAGATTGGTAAAGTCGCCGGTATAACGATTCACACGGACACCGGCATTCCATTGCAATTTTTCTGTCAATTGATTTTCAACTTGCACATAAGAGCCGTAATGATTGAAATCAAATTGGTGATTGCGGGTGACAGCACCTCGTTGACGTTGATTGGACACAAAACGCTGATGAAGATTATCTTGTGCTTCGTAATCCAATCCCCATTGAATTAACCATGCAGGATTGAGTTGCCAACTCAGTGTTGAAATCACACCATTTTGCTTTTCATCTTCAACGCGTTCCTGTTGGCTGGCGGCTGCAGTAAATCTCACCCAGCGATGACGATCAAAGGATTGATGATAGGCTTTCACAGCCCATTCAATATTGTCAGCGATTTGATAATTAAGATGCAGACTCAAATGATCTGTAGTTTTTTCGCCGCCGTCAGTGTTTGAAAAATCCAGAGATAATTTTGGTGTTTGACGCGCTGCGGTTTTGCTCAGGTAACCCGGTGCATCCGCTTCATAAGTAAAATGACGCGCAATTACGCCAATATTCAAATCCTCATTTAGATCGTAAAACCATTTACCGGAAACAGTGGTTTTATCCAAATCCGAGTGATCGCGGTAACCGGCGGTTTTGCGTGTGCCCAGAAAATAACTTTGACTTAAATTTTCGCCTTGATCCGCGTAATAACCCTGGGCTTCATAAGTATCGAAGCTGCCGTACATAAGTTCTATTTCTTTGGCGTCGCCGGTTTGACGACTGAACATTTGTACATTGCCTGCAACATTATGCAAACCGTAGCGCGGATCGAAAGTGCCCTTGACTACTTGAATGTGATCAATTTCCATCGGAAATAAAGCATCCATTTCCGGATAACCCACATGCAGGTTTGAGGGTATTCCATCAATTAACAATTTGCTATGTGGGCTTGAACCTTCGCCATCAAATCCGCGCATGGCGATGTTCGCGGAAATAATGCCTTGATTAAATCGCGAAAAATAAATGCCGGGAATTTTTTTGAAAATATCTGCAGTAAAATTGACGTGTTCATTTTCGAGTTGATCGCGGGCTAACAGATCCTGACTGCCTGACAGTTCAACTTGCTGAATGTCATTGGACTTGCCAGTAATGATAACTTCTTCACCAATGGTCATGGATGTTTTTTTATCTTTGGTCGGTTCATTTGCCAGAGCAAAAGGCGCAATCGTTAAAATCGCGATGATTGCAGAGAGTGTGTTAACGGGAAACTTCATGAGAAACCTCGGTTGATAGTGCAGAAAAATAAAATTGTTCGATCTGGTGAAGGTCACCGGTATTTTTGAATTGTTTCAAGACTTTTCCCTGATCCATGATGTAAATAGTATCCGCCAGAACATCGGCGCAATACAAATCGTGAGTGACCATTAAAACGGCGGCACCCTTTGCTTTGAGTCTCTGAATTAACTGAATAAAATCCCGCGTTGCTATCGGGTCAAGCCCCGATGTGGGTTCATCTAACAACAAAGCTTTTGCATTTTTCAGAATCGCAAAAGCAATAGCGACTTTTTGGCGCATGCCTTTTGAATATTCGGTTAAACGTTTTTGATAATGCATTGAATCAAGCCCCACTTGTTCCAGCGCATTTTTCAATTCCTGTTCTGTTTTTTTGAGTTTTGCCAGGCTACAAAAATAGTGCAAATTTTCCAGAGCATTGAGTGATTCATACAAGGCAACATTTTCAGGCAGGTAAAAAATATCCTGCGCACTTTTCTCCGATTGCTCATGCACCTTGATTCCGTTGACTGACGCTGAACCCGAACTGGGTAAAGTCAAACCGAGAAATAAATTAATGCAGGTGGTTTTACCTGCACCATTGGCACCAAGCAGACAAAGCGCTTCACCGGGCTGTATTGTGAAGTTGAGATTCTGTAGCACGGTTTGATTGCCGTAGTGTTTACTCAACTGATGCGCGACTAACACAATTCACTCTCCCCATGGCTAGTATAAATAGATGCGTAAAATTAGTGAGCTTCAAAACTGGTCCACAACGGAAAAGGATCTTCCAGTGTTTTCCAATAGGCTTGGCCTTGTAGTAACTCGTCTTCCGTTAACAAACATTTATCCAGTTCGGCGGTTAATTCTTGGGCATTTAAATGTTGGCCGATAAATACCAATTCTTGGCGCATGTCGCCAAAAGGTTCTTGCCATTTTTCCATGATGTATTCAATTTGCTCTTGATCATCCGGCCAATTTTGTTTTGGAATGGCTTTCCAAAACATTCCCGCTGCACCGTGTTGTGCTATGCCACCGGCCTGGCTCCATTGGCCTGCCCATTGTGGTCGTGATGCCAACCAGAAAAAACCTTTTGAGCGCAGGAGTTTTCCATTTTGTTTGCGTGTGTGATCAAAAGTCGTCGAGAAAAAGTCATGCAATTTTTTTGGATGAAACGGACGGCGAGCATGATAAGAAAAGCTGCTGATGCCATATTCTTCGGTTTCCGGCATATGTTGGCCACGCATTTCTTTTAACCAACCTGGCGATTGTTGCGCTTTATCAAAATTAAATTTACCAGTATTGATAATTTTGCTTAACGGAACATTTCCCCGCACCATCGGGATAATATCGGCAACTGGATTTAAATTTTGCAATATGGCTAATAATTCCTGAAGTTGCTCAGGTGAAATCAAATCGGTTTTGCTAATTAATAACACATCGCAAAACTCAATTTGATCCACCAATAGGTCTGCCACATTGCGTTCGTCTTCTTCACCTAAGCTTTCGCCCACATCTTGCAGCGATTCTGCAGCAAAATAATCTTGTAAAAAATTCACTGCATCCACCACAGTCACCATAGTGTCCAGCTGTGCAACTTGCGACAGGCTTTGCCCGCTTTCGTCTTCAAAGGTAAAGGTTTCGGCAATGGGTAAAGGTTCGGAAATGCCGGTGGATTCAATCACCAAATAATCAAAACGGTCTTCTCTGGCGAGCTTATTGATCTCCACCAATAAATCTTCGCGCAAGGTGCAACAGATACAACCGTTGCTCATTTCAACTAATTTTTCTTCAGCGCGATTAAGTTGCACCTGATTTTGTACCAGTGCCACATCAATGTTTACTTCGCTCATATCATTCACAATCACCGCGACGCGCAAATTGTCACGATTATTTAAAATGTGATTGAGCAGGGTGGTTTTACCTGCGCCTAAAAAGCCGGATAGAACTGTGACGGGGAGTTTGTTTTTCATGATGGTTCCTCAAGAGCATGACCCCACCCTAAGCCTCCCCTCGGCAACCGCTCCTGCGTTGCTCTATCTTCTGCGTCCATGCAGTCGTTGCCAGGGGAGGGGATAGATATCACTTCGTAAAAAGTAGGGAGTAAAGTTCCTCCCCCTGGCAAGGGGGAGGCTAGGAGGGGGTCTGTTTTTTTAAAACCGCCCACTAATCCCCACCGCAATATTGCGTGCAGGTAATGGTGCTTTATCTTTCAAAAATGAACTGTGTACGCGTGCGTATTCATCTGTCAGGTTGTAGCCTTTCACAAACAATTGAACATCGGGCATAAACGAATAACTCAGAATCATATCCAGCGTTGAATAACTGTCGGTTGGCGTTTCCAATTCGGTAATTCGATTTTGTGACGCATAGTGTTGTGCAGTTAATTGAATTCGCCATTGATTTTTTTCGTATTCACCGGAAATGCTGTAACGTCTCGGCGGAATTCTGGGTAAGTGGGACGATTCATCGACTTCAGCGCGAGTTGAATCGGTTTTGAACGTTAATTCAAAATCAGGATTTATTTTCCAGACAGCTTCTGCTTCATAACCCCATAGATCTACATCGGCAGCTTGATAAATAAATACCGGCAGTTCGGTTTCTTCTTCGTGCTCAGCTTCTTCCTCGTTTTCTTCGTGATCATGGTGTTCCAGCTCTTTAACAAAACCGGTGTTGTTTAAATAATAAAAGTTATCAACCTGATTCACAAAAGCGTTTAAAACAAAACCAAAATTGCCGGAATGTTTGCGTAAGGAAAGATCGAGATTATTGGATTTTTCCAATTCGATATCAGAGTCATTCAATCCAAAATAGAATTCGCCATGCTCATTAGTGCGAACATCCATCAGATAACCCACTTCGTACAAGCCGCTACCAATATGCGGGCCGAAAGAAAATAGTTCTGACGCAGCAGGTGATCTTTGTGCATGAGTAAATGAAATTGCGGTGTTATAGCCAGGGGTAAAATCCCATACGGCGCCCGTTGAAAGACTAAGGGGTGTTGATTCGTGATCGACTGAAAATACACTCAAGACTTTTTCTGCTGCATCCGGATCGTTAAGATCAGCCTGGAAGTTTTCAGCAGAGACACTCACTTGTTCTATGCGTCCACTGATTTGCAATAAAACAGAATCAATATGTCGTTCTTCCATAAATCCGAAAGCGAAAGTTTCGGTGACACTCGGTGGTGTAAAAGCTTCTTCACCAACGGCTTCAAAATCGCTGTGTTTGTAGTGAAAGCTCAGAGCACCGCGCCAATCGGAAATCGCGTGATGGAAAACTTCCCAACGCAATTCGCTGGTTTCATTTTTAAATCGGGTTCCCACTTCATTACCTTCAATTTCAGCGTGTTCATAATCGGTGTAACCCGCGCTGAAACCGGTGGAGCTAAACCAATTGGAATTTAAATCGGTTTTGCCTTGAAGTTGAAAACGATCCTGGGTGATGTCGGCATAGACATCAATTAATTCTTCTCCGTGCCCATGACCTGGAATGCCATATTGACGATCAATATGACCAATCGATGCACCGATAAATCCATTTTCACCTAAATAACTGCCACCAATATTGCCGCCGGATGCTTCAGTCCAGGAATTGGCTAACCGACCATTATCCTCATGCTCTTCCTCTTCATGATCATGTTCTGCTTCAGCAGGGCCGGGAATTTTGTAATCATCCGCATCGCGCCAAAATCCATCTGCATGTAAACCAAAATTTCCCAGTCCGGTATTGCCGGATGCTGAAATTAATTTGTCATCTGCAACCGATTGATTTTCCAATCGCCATTCGCCGTAGGTGTCTGTGCCTTTTGGAATGCGATCATCCACCACATTTACTACGCCACCGATTGCACCACTGCCATAAAATAATGTGGCAGGGCCGCGCAAGACTTCCACTTGTTGTGCGTAAGAAGTTTCGGTTGACACTGCGTGATCAGGGCCAACGCGCGATGCATCGCTTGCATCCAAACCATTTTGTGTAATCAACACGCGTGGGCCATCAAGTCCGCGAATAATCGGGCTGGCGGAATTGCTGCTGAAATAGCTTGAATGTATGCCGACTTCATATTTCAGTGTTTCACCGAGACTGGAAGATTGTTGATCACGTAATTCATCAACCGTGATGACATTGACGGGATGTGCTGATTCCAAATTGGATGAGTGCAAGGGCAGGCCAATTACATTCACTGTTTCAATCACGCTGGTAGTCAATACAAATTTTTGCGAACTTCCAGGTTGAACATGGAAACTGCCATGAGCAAAACCTTCAGCTTCTATATGCAGTTCAACTTCTTTACCCCTGGCTTTGGGAATAATGAATTTGCCTTGTTCGTCGGTTTTGGTTCGCAATTGGGTTCCCGAAACTTCAACACTGGCATTGGCTATGGGTTGCCCCTGTTGGTCACTGACTATCCCTTGAACCTGGGCTATGGCTTGGGTTGAAAGCCCCAGGATGGCGAGCGATAAAAGCATCTTTTGCATGGTCATGTCTCATATATGGGCTGTTTTTCTGAAATGATATAACATATCATTTTGTTGGCGCAAGGATTTGTTCTGGCTTTTCCAAGGGCGTGGTAAATTGGCGGCTGTTTCAGTGGGATTAACCGATTTGACATCAATGGTCTTCCAGTCTTGATTCTTCAGCTTGAAGTCATTGATCAAAACTCAGGAATTTTATGAATATCGATAAAGTCATTCAGCGTGCAACGGCTTCCTGCGAAAAAACCGGCAGCAAACTCACTGAAAAACGCAAACGGGTATTTGTCTGTTTATTGAAGGCCAAAAAACCTTTATCCGCTTATGAAATTGCCGATACGGTTCGCGCTGAATACGAAGAAACTGTTCCCGCTATGTCGGTATACCGCATGCTGGATTTTCTGGAGCAGGAAAATCTGGTTCATAAATTGAAATCGACAAATAAATTTGTTGCTTGCTCGCATATTGCGTGCGATCACGTTCATGAAGTTCCCCAGTTTTTGATTTGCGATAATTGTGGCAGCGTAAAAGAGATAGGTATTAAACGAGACATCATGGATGCGCTCACAACCAGTGTGGAAACGGCAGGTTATCAATTACAAAGCCCACAATTAGAGTTGCATTGTTTGTGTCAGGCTTGTGCAACCTGATTTATAAGTCGCACATATTTATTCTGTAGAACTTTCTGTTTTAATCAAACGCGATTTTTGTTTTTCCGTCATTAATGCGATGAGTGGAGACAAGCGTTTTAATATTCCATTCATTTGATGTTCGGTGATTTCTATGGTGTTTTTGTTGATGGCGTCGAGCAAATTATCAATAGATAACAGCGGTGTTTTTTCTTCTGCTTTGGAGTCTTCAAGTTTCAGTAATTGAACTTCGCCCAGACCTAGTTTATTGGCATTGATCAGCGCCTGTTCGGCGTATTCAATTAAAGCATTAACATGTGTTGGGTTGCCTTTTCTGACAATGGCAATTCCTGCTGAAATACTAACCGGTACAATTTCTTCGCCCGCTTTTACTTTAAGCGTTTTTATTCGTTCACATAAACGTTTGGCTAGCATGATTACGCCTTCAGTTTTGGCCATGGGTAAAATCACCAGAAATTTATCCATACCAAAGCGCCCAACGCTGTCTTCCTTGCGAATTGCACTTAATAAACTATTGGCTGTTTGTTTGATAATACCATTGCAAATTTTATCGCCAACACGATCATGCAAAGTTTTGAATTGATCCAATTTAAAGAGAACAACTGCCATATTTTCACCATGGCGATTGATAAAAGAGACATCTTTATCCAGCTGTTTTTTCAAACCATTGTGATTTAAGGTTCCGGTCAGTAAATCAATATCAACATTCTTTTGCAGGACTTCTTTATCCCGACGATAACTGGCATGCGCTTCGGCTCTTGCCAAAATTTCAGTAGAGTTAAAGGGTTTGGTTATAAAATCGGTTGCACCCAACTCAAATACTCTTTTTTTAACATTCTCTTCTTCTGCGGCACCGGTGATCACAATAACGGGTTGGTGACGAATCCTTTCATTTTCAGATTGCCGGATTCGTTGGATGAGCCCATAACCGTCAAGCACGGGCATACCTAAATCGGTAAATACCACCTGAATACTGTCGTCACCACAAATTTTTTGCCAGGCTTCCTCACCATTTTCGGCAATCACCAAATCAAATTTTGTTGCGAGTATTCTGGATATGGTAACCCTAACGATTTTCGAGTCATCAACCAGTAATATTCTTGGCTTTTTTACCTCGGTTGTTGCCGGTGCTATAGTCATATCGATCCAACTTATTGGCAGAGTTTGTGAATAACTATAGTGGATATACAAAAAATATCCCTTTAATTGCAACGAAATGTGCCATTGTCAACTTGAAATAACCCGGTAATTTCAAGTGTCAGACTTATCATTGGGGTGGTGTATCACAATATTGCTATGCGCATGACTGTACTTATGGATAGCTTTTTTATTCCCAGGATGAATTTTTATCAACCCATTTAATACAGTAATAATACCAATGAGCTGCCCCAAGCATGGCAATCCCGAAGAAAAAATAAGGATTAAAAAATCCAATTATCAAACAAATCAAGGCTATCACTACGCATAAAATGGCATAGGCATAAGCCACTTTTCTTGAATTTATTCCTAACAGTCCAAGGTATACAAATTCCGACATGCCGTCTTTTCTTTTCATGGAATATTTCTCTTTGAGTGTTTAATCAGTTTTTTCGTGATTGATGTTTTACCTTATTTCTACTATCGATTCCAATCCCAACTTTTTTCCTAATAATGTAAGCAATTCGCGCTCAGGCTTTTTAAGAATAAGTTGAGACGAAACAAACCTATCCATTATAACAATTTCTTGGCATGGCACATTCTAGCCGTAGGGCGGGTCAAGACCCGCGTTCATCCGATGTTTGAATTTATGATGCTCTTGCTTTTAAATTTCGAAAATGATTTTTGTGTGTTTGATAGTTGTCACTCCGCACACGCGGGTCTTGACCCGCCCTACATCTACATAATTGCTGGAAAATTCTTCCTCTTCACAATCCCCCTGATCAAAAACCTGGCGGGATTCAACGCATTCGCCAATTGCTGACTCATCGGCAGTGGTTCTTTATTAATAATTGATGCCAATAATTCTGCGCAGAGTGGAGTATAGGTTAAGCCGCGTGAGCCTTGGGCGAGGTTGACGTAAAGGCCGGGGTGATAGTTTCCCGCTTGAGTGATACCAGCACGAGCGTTGACTGCCAGTGGAGCGAAGTTTTGTTGGATTTTTTCTTTATTAGGCGCTTGGCCTACGGCAGGGAGGTAGTCGGGTAGGCTGGCTCTGAAGGCGACACGGCCACCTAATTTTTCTATTTCAATCTCTTGCCAGAAATCTGCAACTCGAGGTAAATGTTGTTTGAGATTACTGAAGTTGGTTTGGTGATCTTCCGTTCTTGGGGTTGGATCTGTGTCGCGTAGATTGAAAGTAGCGCCTATGCAAAATTGGCCGTCCTCAGCGGGGCTGATGTAACCCTCTGTGCAAACCACGGTTTTTAATTGCAGGTTTTCGGGTTGGGGCAGGTAAGTCACTTGCCCGCGAATACTATTAAAAGGAAGATGATTGGTGAGTTCAAACTTGGCGGCGTCGCGACTGTTGGCCAGAATAACTATGCTGGATTCGATCTGTAGACCCTCTTCGGTGCTCACTCTCCATAAATCATTAACTCTATTTAATTCAATGGCTTCTGATTCATACTTAATGTTAATTTTAGAATGGTTTGTTAAGAGTTTGCAGAGCTTCTTTGGGTTGATCCAACCGGATTTCGGGAAATAAAGGCCGCCGTATTCCAACGGAACCCCGGCAATTTGGCTGGCTTGTTCGGCGCTGACAAATTGAACCAGATCATCGGCCTGAGAGAAACGATTGAGTAAATCCTGATGTAATTTGGTTTCGGCAGCATCATAAGCCAGTTGCAACAACCCGGATTGATGGCCGATTTCGGGCCAAAAATCTGCATAAAAATGAAGAGCAAATTGCAGCGCATGCAGATTAAATGTGGCTTGGGCTTCGTCCAACATCGAGAGTTTTGCGTAAACGGCACCTTGCGGATTACCGCTGGCTTCTTGCGCAAGATCATGGTGGCGTTCGATTAACGTGACCTGCCAGCCTCTTTCAGCCAATGCTCTGGCCGTGTGGCAACCGGTAATGCCACCACCAATAATTGTTGCGGTTTTTTCCGGGTATTCAGTTTCACTATCTGAAATTGTCCAGGGGATGGGGTAGGGTGAAAAGCTGCCTTTGTATTCAAATTGTTTTGCATCGGGCGATGTGGGTTCAACATTTAATTGCCCTTTTACCATTTCGCGCTTGCGACCAAACCCTGCAACTTTTTCAATTGAGAACCCCACATTTTTTAATCCATTTTTAACAATTGCAGCTGCACTAAAAGTCGCAATGGTTGTTTGCAAATGGCTGAGATTAGCAATCGCCGAAAATAAT
>CAZICR010000041.1:0-13110 GCA_964537795.1 uncultured Cellvibrionaceae bacterium
AGTAACGCTCAGTCCATTCCGTTTTTCATATTCCTGTATTTCTGGAATATTGGCTTTGTAATCCAGCAAGGCTTTATTGAGCGGTTCGATTAATGCGTCAGGAGCTTTCATCACTTCTTCCACACTCACAATTTCCTTATCAGCCAACCATATTTTTTCTTTACTAATGTATATCAGTAGTTGATTGCTGGGTTCAATTCCAGACACAGCATCAGGCAAATTAATAAATTTGGCATTTTCAATTTTTTGACTTTCACCTGTATTCAACAACAAGAAAAAAACCAAAATTGTAAAAATATCCATTAACGCCACCAAGTTTAATTTAAACATAGATGACGTTTTTTTCTTATGGTAAAAAACTGTTGATCCAATCATCATATAGTCAACTCTTTTTAATCCACCAAGGTGGTATCACCCAATGAAATCTCGGGAAATAATTCTATTTCTACTACACTGGCAGCCACGACTGTTTTGTACGATTTGACCGCATCCATAGTAAACACCAGATTCTGATATTCAACATCAAGCGTTGAGATCACAACAATATCGCGTTTCTCACTTAACTGTTGTTTGATTGACTGCATGACTTGGGACAAAAAAGCATAATCAAACTGCTTTCCCTCTGCCGTTTCTTTTAACGGAATCTCCTGAACAACTTGCTCATCAACCAACACTTTAAAACCTGTATGTTCTATTCTCACTTCAAGTTCGGATTGCGGGTCAGGGCTGGTTATAGCCCCCCCTGTCAACGGAGGCAGGTTTATTTCCAGCACTCTGATCTGGGTAAATGTCATACTCAACAGCAACACAGGCACCAGAATAATCATCAGATTCATGAACGATGTGATCTCCAATTCAGAATCATTTGTATTGCGTGGTTGATATTTGAAATCCATAAAAGCCCCTTAACTGACAGCTGCGTCTTTTTCTGCCTGACGAGGAATATTTGTTTCAAGTAAACGATGCACAGTCATGATATTCAAAAACTTTACAGCAGACATTTGAATACTTGTCACAATAGCAGTGGTTTTATTTTGCACCATGGCATGCAACACCATCAAAGGAATCGCCACAATCAAACCAAATGCGGTGGTATTCATTGCAACCGAAATAGATTGTGACAAAAGCTGAGCTTTCTCTGCCGGGTTTGCATTAGCCACTGCAGTAAACGCACTGATTAAACCAACAATAGTACCCAGCAGCCCTAATAAGGTAGCCACGTTAGCCAACACAGCAAGATAATTAATTCTTCGTTCCAATTTTGGCAAAGTTTCCAACATACCTTCACTCATCGCATTTTCTATATCCGTCCGGTGCCTTGAAACTTTCATCATGTCAAGACCGCAACCAATAATACGCGTTATGGGCGCATTACTTTCACGTGTAAACAATTGCATTTTTTCCATATCCGTTGTGCGCAAGAGTGGCAGGAAAGCATCAAAGGCTCTTATATTACGAATACGCTCAAAACTCAGATATAACCAACGCTCAATGCTGATGGCGACCCCCACTGCCAATACCAAGGCAATCGGATACATAAATAATCCGCCGTCCTGAAAGAAACTCACCGCCACGTTGTAATAATTACTCATAATTAATCTCGCTTTATTTATTTGTTACTTAGTTGAACTTTGACTTTCCAAATCCATTTCATCATAAATGGTCATGGAATTTACCATTACTTCTCTATCGACAATATCCAGAGCCTGATCATTCTTGGGCTCCCGGTTCCAACGCAGCTTATCGGGTGAAGCACTGCCTTTCCAGGGTACAAAATAACTCACCGCAGGCTGCTCTTTATCACCAACAAACGTTGACTGAAGCAAAATTTCGGAATCATCTGCCTTGGTTTTATTTTTAGAATTATTTTCCTTGTCAGCTTTATCATCAGCAAACGTAATGTTTGCAATAAGCAACAAGGGTAACCACAAGATTTTCATTTATTGCCACCATTAAAATCCAAGGGTTTGGAAATCGCCTTGGGTGGATTAACATCCAAACTAAAAGGAACCAATGTTCTTTTCTGAATTTCACTTAACCAACCAGCGACCTGTTTACTTTGGCCCGCAGTTAAGAACTGATGGGCTTCCATATGTTTTTGCGCACGTAAAGGATGATTCAAATAAACGTCATAGAGCACAGCCAGATTTAAATGTGCTTCCGGTGAATCCGGCCAAATCATTAATGCTTCAGCATATGTATTTTGTGCTCGCAGGAAATCGCCTTTTAAACGCTGAGCCAACGCCAACCGCATGTAGGCGTTCATGTTGTTTCTGTTTAATTTAATTGCCTGAACATAGTACTCGATAGCTTTGGCGTAATCTCTACGATCAGTCGCAATATCGCCTAACACCACCCAGGGTCCCGATAGGGTTTTATCGCTTTCTGTCAACTCCAGCAACATTTTTTCAGCTTGCAAATCCTGCTTGAACTTCAATGCTCGTTTGGCACTGACGAATTTATCCACAGATTCCTTATTAATTCTGCCCTTCTGTTGCAAGTAAGGGTTAGGTTTTGCCTCATAGGGTAATGGAGCACCTTCTTTATCAACCTTGGGGACAGGGATAAATTCCTGCGTTGAAACAAGCCCTACTTCCGGATCAGTTACCGCAGTGGCTGTCTTTTTGACATTGCCGCCACAAGCCGATAAAAAAGATGCTAGCGATACTACCAATATCAAACTTGAAAAATTAACGTATTTCATCGCCATAACTCACCGTAACTTCATTTTTGTTAAATCTTTCAGGAAGCAATTTTTTAATTTCAATGAAACTTTTATCAATCCACTCATTAAACTTACCATCCCACGCACGATCAATATTGGCCTGATATAACTCCACCGCCAAATCATCAAACGGCTTGGCCTGCTCCTCAATAATTTCCGCATAAACATTTTGATCTTCTACTGACATACCCGCAGGTTTTTGTGAGGTTCTCAAGTCATTAGCAAAAGTCTGATATAGACCCGCTATTTTATAACTTGACATAGTAACAAATTCCAGAATGCCGTAATCAGTTGCCAATTGGTATTGTTTGACAGCCGAATTAAGTAATTTATTTTTTTCAGGAAGGCTCTTGACCAAGGGCAAATAAAATCTGAATGCCCTGAATTTATTCGCGTAGTCATCGCCATATTTCATAGTTGCCCAAGCCGCCAGCCATTGACTACGATCTGTTTGATTCTTACCGGCTTTTTGATGCCCGGAAATTATTTTATTTAACCAAAACAATTGATTCTCAGTGTCCTGTAATTTTTCATAAATTTCTGCGACGTGGAACCGAGCTTCCATATTAGTGTTAAAGGGTGCAGGGTATTGCGCATCATAATTTTTGAAATGATCCAATGCAGCAATTGTGTTTTTATCTTTTTCAGACATGGTCGCAGCAAAAAATAAACCTTCACGGCGTATTTCAGCATCCGGATCTTTTTGACTCAGTTGCAAATAAGTTGCAGCAGCATCTTTCCAGCTTTCATTTTTTTCGTAGGCATAAGCCAATTTTCTGGGGAATTCAACGGCAAGTTTGTGATCAGGATAAAGCGCAATCAACTCTTTCAACTCAACAATACTGGCTGACCACTGGGACATCTCCAGCAATATAGTTGCTGCATCGTACTGTGCTGTAACACGCACTGTCGAATTTGGAGCCAGACGTTTGATCTTCAGCAATTCATTAACAGTTGTTTGCTGTTCTTTTTTTGCCGCAAGAACTTCTGTGTTTTTATAGATACTGGTTGCCAATCGCTCCGAAATTTGAGCGTACTCTTCTGATTTTGGATCAACCAATTCTCTTTGTTTTAAATAACTCACCTCTGCATTAACAAAGTCATTTAATTTAAAGTAAGAATGTGCCATTAAACCATAGGCTGTTTTCTTGAGTCCTTTATCGAGATTAGGATTCTTGTTGACCAAATCGGTCGTAACATCCAACGCTTTTTGGTATTCACTCAAGCCAAATAAATATTCAGCAGCATTGGTCAACACCGTGGGTGCACGATTATCCGCATGAAATTTTCCGGCAAATTTCAACATGCTGTCAACAGCACCCATTTGCCATTTAGGAACTTCATTGGAACTTGTCAAAGTCGCTATATGTTTTTGATAAGAAATAATCGCTGCATAGCCGGAATCTGCTGCTCGCTGCGCTTCGACCGGTTTTTGCGCCTGATAAGCAACCCTTTCGTAATCAGCAATGGCCTGGTCATATTCTTCTGCCAAAAATAATGACTCAGCTTTCAGGAAATAAATTTCTTCTATACGTTCATCTTCGGGAAACGTCGCTGCATACTGACTATAAAAGTCAGCAGCTTTTTTAAACATAACCAGCGATTGGCTTGTTGCTTCATCCAGTTTAGCTTGATCTTTTTTTTCCTTTGTAGCAGCCTCAGCAATATATTTTTGATAATTTTGTCCTTCGCTGTAATGATGACGAGCCAACTCATCCAGATATATTTTTATCAAGGATTTTATTTCGGCCGGCATGCCCTGACGATTGCCGGGATAATTCGAATGCAAGCCATAAGCGTTAACGTAAGATTCTTTTTCTTCCAAGGCTTTGCGAGGGAAATTTCCTTTAATGTAAGCATTAACCAATTTTTCATGAAGCAGAGGTGCCTTATTGGTTTGCGGATAAGTATTCACAAATAATCTAAATGTGCTCGCTGATTCTTCATAGAGCTCTTTTTCCAGATAGTAGTTACCCAAATCCTGATAAATCAACCACACATAAGGCTTATTAGCTATAGCGTCTACTTGTGCAATAGCGCTAGATCCACCAATTCTATCCAACCCCAGACTAATTGAATGGATGCTGTCTGAAGCCATCGACGTTTCCGTTTTATCAAGTCCTTCAAGATCAGATTTATTTTTAACAATTTGATCCACAACATAAGCAAAGGAATTCAAACTTTTATCAAAGTTGGCTTGTTTGTAATAGGTCCAACCCAACATGTAATAGGCATTTATTGTGTATTTGGATTTTGCAGACAGTGTCACTGCAGTATAGGCTTGCTCTGCTTGCCTATATTCATTGTTATTGAAATGAATATCACCCTTGCGGAAATAGGCTTCTTCTATATTAGGATGACTCGGATGCTGCGCAGTTAACTTGGTTAACATTGCCAAGGCTTCTGTTTGATTACCTTCCATATCGTAGGCCTTGGCTAATTGATAAAGCACCTCAGCATTGTCAGGTGAATCAGGATATTTTTCCAAAATATTTCGATAAGCTTTAATTGCGTCAGAATAATTATTTTTCTGTTCTGCTACACGGTTTTGATCGTATACACCCTCCATCATGTAAACGTCTGCAATTCGTCTTTCAATTTGTTCTTTGAGTTGCTTGTCTTCAAATAAATTTAAAAGCTCTTTGTATTCTTCCCGCACCTCCTGATGTGAAATTTGTTTAATTTCAATATTATCTTCACTTTCAGGCGTGTACTTTAATGAACCCAAAGTATTATCTTTCTTGGCGGCACAACCCGATGCCACTATCGACGCGACACTAACACTAATTAACAATCGACAAAACTTATTCATTGATTTTACTCTCTGGTACCTTGGAGTTTACTGTTGGTTTTGGATTCTCAAGAGACAACAACATCAAATCATATAATCGAGCTTTCGCCAATTTTGATTGCGCTGCATAAAATTTCATTCTTTTTTCATGCTCATCCAATTCTTCCTTTACAAGATTCCTCATAATCAGTTCAAACTTATTAATATAATCACGAATTTCCGCGAGCCGCTGTTTAATCATTGCATGGTGATCAGCAACCATTTTGTCGTAATGGGCAGGTTGTTTGTAGGGTGTTTTGTATTGTTGTAACTTTTCCATCTTGTCATTCAGAAGAATAAGTTCAACATCTGTACTTTGCATCAGTGAGTTCAACCTGTCCTGTTCGCGTTCACTGAGCGATAAAGTATACAGTTTCAACTCTGCATTCTTTTCAGACAACTGCTCTTTTAATACCACCCCCCTGTCCAACAGCTCTTTAATTGAATTGTCATAGGTTTTTTGACGCGCATTTTTTAATATCAATGCATGTTGCTCTGCTTGCAGTGACCAATATTCCAGATTGGATTCCATCGCATACAAATCCGCCAATTCATCCAGTGTTTCGCGGAATTGATAACCTGCCATCAAGTCAATCAAGAAGGGCGTTAATTTTTTATAGTCCACCGAAGGTTTGGTATTAAACCAATCCGAATCATCAATCATCGCTTCTATGTTGTTAATGAACTCCCTTGGCACATCTTGTTTTTCAATAATCGCGCGCGCTTCGGTGATCATTTGAACACCTTTGTAATAATTATTTTCAGCGTTTACATTCGCCTGCAGGGCTTTTTTCAACAAGCCCTCCTGTTCATAAACGTGCGCCAGCAACACTATTGCTTCCTGAACTTCAGGAATAGCAATGGAGCGACTGTTAAGCATTTCAAGTGCAGGGATTGCTTCACCAAAACGCTTTAAGTTGATGGCCGCCCAAGCATATGACAAAAGTGCCCGGTTAGAATAAAGCCCGTTGGTTCGGATAAGTTTTAAGTAATTCCAAGCTTCATCTAACCGATTATATTTAATGGCGAGCTCAGCCAAACCATGACGCGCCCGATCAGACAACACAGATAGCTCTTCACTTTTTCCCGAATATTCCGTTACTTTTTCCAGATTTTTGACGGCGTCTTTTAATTGATCATTCCTCAATTGCATTATGGCCGTGTTAAATAACAGATAAGGATAGTAAGGCGTATTTTTTTGCGCAGACTTGAGCACATCTTCAGAAACCGGACCTGAGCCTTTTACTTGTAAATTTCCCTTTGCAATCAATAAAACCAAATAATTATATTCAGTGTAGATTTCATCGGGAACCTTCCCTTTGACGCGATTCAGCGCATCACGCGCATTGGTAATATCGGATTTTGCGTAAAGCATTTTCGCCAAATAAAACCAGGCTTTATTACTGATCTCTTCCGTTGCCTGAGTCTGCAATAATTGTTCGAATATTTTCTTGGAAGCATCCGGCATTCCATAGGAAAGCATCATGCCGCCTTTCAATATTTGCCCCGTTGAGCCATTGGCTATTGAATTACCTATTGTCTGGGCATATTCCTGCTCGATTAAAGCCTCAAAATAATTTTTTTGAAAATAATCAAACAATACCACGCCGTATTCAAGATCCTGAGTTGATTTATTATCGGAAATAAACTGGGCGTGAACTGTTGGGGCAATCCAACACAAACTTCCGAACGCAAGATAGAGTAATCTTGATCTCATTCGAGTAGTAAAATACAGCATATTATTTACCACTGTTTGATCGAAAAAACGGGTTCCTGGGTAACACTATCATCACTGATAGCAACTTCCAGATATTCTCCCGCCGGCCCTTTTTTAAATTCTATTGTTGATGCGCGTTTGTAGTCCCTACCACCGGAACCTACACCAGTGAAAAACAATGTCGCCGTATGATCACCTTCATTAAGATTGGTAACATATAATTTATGAACACCACCCCTTAACATTGCCTGCCGCTGTTTTTCAGAATAGAGCTGAGTCGAAACCAATTTCCCATCCAGTTTCAACTTAATGCTTTCAAGAGTAAAAAAAGTGCCTGAACTGACTGATACAAAAATGGTGTATTTTGTGCTGGAAGGAAACAACAGTTTTTCTTCCATTAAACGCAAGTCTTTATTGAGAGTGATAACATTTTGTTTCAATTCCTGAATGCTTTTTGATACCTGTTTCAAATCAGCTTCAGCGCCAGGACTTTGCTTCACAACAACCTTGTCGTCAATATCTACACTCTTGCTGTCCACCTGATCTGCCCAGTGTTTTTTGTTTTCCGGAGTTTCTTTGGTTGCGTTTTCCGCCAAGGTCATAGCCGAATTCAGGACAAATACGATTACTGAGAGAATTAACAAAAAATTGCAAACGTATCGATTGTTCATACTCTAACCTACCACTCCAAGTTAATGTGAATTGCTGATGAACAGTGCCGATCTGTTCAGGATTCAATTCATTCCACTGTTCATATAATCGTCTGGTCATTTACGCCGGACAAGCAACCTTGATCGAACGTCGTAATAAGTCGATCAAATGCATATGGCGCCAGATTCTGTAAGCATTAGATCATCAAATTGAAATATTCAGTGTGACTAAGTTTTTATTTCTTCAACAATCTGAGGGGCGCAGAATGAGCTCTGCAGTATAGTGTGTTTTTGAAATCTCACTAAACTGATTTGTGCAATTTAAGTGTACCTGTCTTTTTGTGAGACGTATCACAGACGCATCTCAAATGCCCAACCCAGTCGAAATGCGACCTGAGTCAAGATTTTTATAGCACTTGATTCGTCAAACCGGATTTGGGAAGGTATAGTGATTACTGATTAATTCCAGCGAGATAAACCATGATTTCAATTCGCAACTTGATGCTATTAACAGGCATGTGTTTTAGTTTCAATGCCTTGAGCCAAAACAGCAAAGATTCAGTGGTCATTATTGAACCTGAAAAAACTGTGACCAATGTTCAGGCCGCCGCTATTGATAAAGAACATTTTGAACTGGGTTTTTATCTTGGCAGCGTTTCAGTTGAAGAATTCAATACCAATCTGCTGACTGGTTTGTCACTCACCTATCATATTAATTCCAATTGGCTAACACAGGCCCAGTACGCGGTATCAAAAGTTCAGCGCGCTGCATTTGAGGACACATCAGGCTTTGTGTTTTTGAGCGATGATGATTTGAATTATGAATATTTACGAATAATGGGTGGCTACAAAATAATTGATGGGCGATCTTTTTTAGGCAAACGCCATAAATACAATTCCGCTGTCTATTTTCTAGCAGGGATTTCTGATCTTGATTTTGCTGGCAGCAGAAACCAGGGACTCGCGTTGGGATTGAGTTATCGCACGGTAATTACCGATTGGTTGACAATGAATCTGGATATCAATAACACCACTGTAAATTTGAAATTGTTTAACGATGAAAAGAAAGCAAACAATACAGAAATGACTATTGGTGTAAACGCGCTGTTTTAATACTGGCCGTCAGTCATTCAGGGGTTCGCTGAATGACTGACAAAAAACTCTTCAGGGGGTTTTAAAAAACGTAATGAATACCAGAAGAAATTTGCGTAGTGTTAACCGTTTTATCTTGATCCAAAATAACGCTCGAATTGTAAATATAATTCTTAAAATCAAAATTAAAATTCAATCGTTTCGTCAAACCAATTTGATAACCCAATCCCGCAGTGTAGGAAAATCTTGATTCCTCACCAAAAGCAGTTTCTCCCGCACCCAAAACAACATAAAGGCTGGATAACACTGTTTTTGCTTGCGCTTTGAAAAATTCACCCTGAAAAATATTGTACCCAACCAATAAATCATAATGACTGAATTTACGGCTTTTTCCTGTGAAATACACAGGCGCAGCTTCTTGCTCTTCATAAAGTGACAGGTCAACTTTACCAACTTGCAAATAGTTGTATTGAATAAAAAAATCTTCCGAGGCCCTGAAAGTCAAACTGAGGCCGGGAGCCATTTCACTGGTAAAGTCTTCAATATTGACTATTCCAATAAAAGCTCCCAGTTCAAATATTTCATTATTAATATCCAAACCTTTATCAGAGGATTCATCTTCAGCCCGGACTGACATAGACAGAATGCCCAAAGATAAAAGTACCGCTCGAACAATTAAAAGAACGTGTTGAAACCGAATGTCCATGCGTCTAATCTCTCATCATCGTTTTCTGTTGAAACTGCATAATTACGATAAACCCCATTAAATATAAAATTCCTGCCTATATAGTAATTAAATCCGAGTCCAAACTGATTGAAATCAGAGTCTTTAATATTCAGCGGAACCAATTTAGGTTGTGTATCAATTGCCATCACACCCGTACCCAGTAATAAAATCGGCGACATTTTCCACTCAGAAAAAGGTTCAACAATTAAATTGAGGCTGCGGAAATTGCCCGTAATGTCGGAGCCATAAAATTTTCCATATTCGCCTTCAACACCTAGCCAATTTAACGGCCTGTAACCTAAGGTAAAGCTAAACAACTCACTGGATTCCAGTTCGCCTTTCGTAAATCCACCAACAGAAAAACCAATGCGCCATCTGTCTTTTAAATAATCACCGTAAGAAACGGTAGGTAAGTCCGCCGGTTCACCCGTTGTCTGAATAGTCCGCGAAATTTGTGATGCGTGCGTCCAACCAATTTTTCCATTTTGCAGTTTGACTTCATACCAATCAGGGCGACGGGTCAGCAAGGTTACTTTCTCGCCCCATTCACCCACATAAAATATTGGATACCCACGTCCCGGACCTGAGTGCACCTCAATATAGGGATCGATAATTACCAATTCAACCTGTTGATTCCGTTGTGCTTCTGTCAATTGCTCTTCTGCATGCAAACCGAACCCTGTAAAAACAAGTGGCAAGATAAAAATTAGTCGGGGAAAGAATTTCATCAACATACCTAATAACGTTTGTATGGGTGAAGGTTAAATATGACTTAGTGTCAGCAACGTCTCATGATGCAGAAACTTGGAGTTGATTACCAGAAAGGATAGCCAAAGTATGCTGCACTCGACAGAAATACTGTGTGCAAGTGCCAAAATTGAATTGACCAGCCGCAATCTATGTCAAGCAGACTGTTGCTGGCTGATTGAAGTTACAGGCAAAAACCAGGTTTCTGCGATTTTGAAATGAAGATTCCCAATCTCCATCTGCAATTCGTCTATATATTCATGTAGCCCCTTTGCCAGTAATTGGCTCATATCAGCTTCATCCAGCATCTGTTGCGCTTTCATAATTGGAGGCAAAACTTTCTCACAATTAGGCATGGCCCAGACACATTGTTCCAATTGTTTCAAACAACGGGCGACCGCCCTTGGAAAATCCTCATTTTGTAACAGAAATTTGACCACTGCGTCAGCATTCACTCTGTCGCGCACATGCTGACGGTACATTTGATAACCACTCAATGAACGAAGAACACTCATCCACAAAATATTGTCATAAGGTTCCAAAACTTCAGTGCCACCAATTGAAAGATGCGGTACCAGATTAACCAAACCAGCATCGACTATACGTGTCGTCATATCAGCGCGTTCAAGATTACGTCCCAGTCGAATTAAATCATAAGCATTATTATGACTCATACAACCGGCAAGCAATCCTGTAAATTGCTGCACGCTGTTAATTACATGCAACAAAATAACATTTCGATCACGTCGCGATGTGACCTTATCAACCCTATCGCGAATGTAATGATAAAGATCGTTAATTAATTCCCAAGCTTCCATCGGCATAATTTCGCGCGTGATACGGGAATTTTCTCTGGCAAAACTCAAAGAATTAATCAAAGAGGCAGGATTTTTTTTATCCGCTAAAATAAAATTTACGACTGTTTTTTCGTCAGCCAGTTGGGTATCTCTTTCAAAATAATTGCCTGTACCGCTGATATCAATCAATGAACCCCAACCAACACGCACATTGCTGGGGAGATCCAATAACAAATTGGAATTCACATTGACCAATCGCGCTGTGTTTTCACAACGCTCCATGTAACGACCCAGCCAATAAATTCGTTCTGCGACTCGCGATAACATAATTAATCCTCCACCACTATCCAGGTATCTTTACTACCACCACCTTGCGATGAATTGACTACGTAAGAACCTTTACGCATGGCAACCCGCGTTAAACCACCAGGAGTGACTGAGTGTTCACGACCTTGCAAAATAAAAGGCCGCAAATCGATGTGTCTCGGCTCCGCATTACCGTTAGTCAGGATAGGTGCAGTCGATAAAGAAATCAGCGGTTGCGCCATATAATTGCGCGGATTGGATTTGATCAGCAATGCAAAATCTTCCAGTTCTTTTTTACTGGCTTGTGGGCCAATAATCATGCCGTAACCGCCGGATTCGTTAGCCGGTTTCACCACTAACTTATCAAGATTCGTTAGTACATAATCACATTGTTTTTTATCAACACACAAAAAACTGGGGACATTGGGCAATATAGGTTCTTCACCCAAATAATATTTAATCATCGCTGGCACATAGGTGTAGATGACTTTGTCATCAGCAACACCCGCACCAGGTGCGTTAGCCAAAGCGACATTACCTTTTAGCCAGGCACGCATTAATCCACGCACACCCAAAACTGAATCAGGATGAAACATTTCCGGATCCAGAAATAAATCATCAATACGACGATAAATCACATCGACACGTTTTAACCCGTCAATGCTGCGCATGTAAACACAATCATCACTATCTACTACCAAATCACTTCCTTCAACTAACTCCACTCCCATTTGCTGAGCAAGATAAGAATGTTCAAAGTAGGCCGAGTTATAAATTCCTGGAGTCAGTACAACAATTTCCGGCCTTTCAGATTTACGCGGTGATAAAGAAGCGAGCATATCGAACAATTGATTGGGATAATCAGTGACCGGAACAATTTTGTGATTCTCAAATAATTCCGGAAATACACGTTTAGTGACTTTGCGATTTTCCAACATATAAGACACGCCGGAAGGCACACGCAAATTATCTTCCAAAACAAAGAATTCACCCTTTTCATCCTTAATTAAATCGCTTCCACAAATATGCGACCAAACACCATAAGCCGGTTTCATACCCATACATTCGCGACGAAAATTCGCAGAGTCTTCAATTAAATAAGCTGGAAGAATTTTGTCTTTAAGAATTTTTTGATCATTGTAAATATCATTGATAAAACAATTGAGTGCCGCGAGACGTTGTATCAATCCACGCTCGGTTGTTTGCCATTGTTTTTGCGGGATAATTCGCGGAATAATATCGAAAGGCCATTCGCGATCAATATTGCCAGCATCGCTGTAAACCGTGAAAGAAATTCCCATGGTTTTTATAGCGAGCTCCGCCGACAATTTTCGTTCTTGCAATTCTTCACCGGACAAAGATTCCAGATAATGCGCCAAATGCCGCGTCTCGTTTCGGGGAGAACCGGATGACGATATAATTTCATCGTAAAAGGGACCCGACGAATAATCTTGCCAATTAATTTTCATCACATTTTTTGTGGGGGTCATGGACAGATCCTGCAACATTGATTGGCCTC
>CAZICR010000042.1:0-13074 GCA_964537795.1 uncultured Cellvibrionaceae bacterium
GGGGCGCCAAAAAAATATTCGAAACTGCACACCCAAAAAATTACCACCACAAGCGCTTATTCAATAAGTTTTCTGTCTTTAAATTATGTTAATTTGCTTTATATAACTAAAAACCATCATTTGATTTTTTTTATGTTAAAAAGTCGCAATTTGAAATTGATATTTGTTTCGCAAAGTATCACTCTTTACACCTTCAGTCGGGATTTTTGACCGTTTGCTTATCGAGGTCTGGCCTCTGGCGCGCGATTCATGTCTAATCTCCAACAACTCTGTATTTTGTGAGTCATCTCTTATGGATCTCAAATCTTTAAAGCGCCAGGTTACCCACTATCATCAGTGGAAACATGAACTTGATGAACGTTTGCAAGCATTTGAGCATTGGGGTCGTACTCATAAAATGCTCAATAATCAGGTCTACAAAACACTTCAGCGTGCAAGGCAAATATTGCGTGGTGATAGTTTTACTATCGCCTGCGTTGGAGAATTTTCCCGTGGTAAAACAGAATTAATTAATGCGCTTTTATATTCAGGTGGCGGTCGCCGATTGCTGCCTTCGCAACCCGGGCGAACGACTATGTGCCCCACGGATATTTTCTGGGATCCTGCACAACCCGCCAACTGTGTACGTTTACTACCGATAGAAACCCGTCGCACCAATACCAATTTATCCAAGTTCAAACGCATACCGCAAAATTGGGTCACTATTCATTTTGATGTTAATGATCATGAACAAATGCGCGCTGCAATCAATCAGGTTAGCGCGAATAAACAAGTGACTATGTCAGAAGCTATCAAGTTGGGTTTTACCAAAGACGATGTTGAAGTTTCAACGGAAAAAGGCATGGTGATGGTCCCAGCCTGGCGGCATGCGATGATAAATCTGGATCATCCATTGTTGCGTCAGGGGTTGCGCATTCTGGATACGCCAGGTCTCAATGCCTTGGGTAATGAACCCGAATTAACTCTGAAAACTTTACCTGAAGCCCAAGCGATTTTATTCGTACTTTCAGCTGCAGCGGGCGTCACCGCCAGTGATATGCAAATTTGGCAGGAGCACATTCAAGTTTTACGTCAGGAAAATTGCACAACAGTGATTACACTGCTGAATAAGATAGATAGTTTATGGGATGACTTGAGCGGTGAGCAGGAAATTGAAGCCAATATAGCCAGCCTGAGAAAGTTAACTGCAAAACAATTAAAAATGTTGCCGGAACATGTGTTGCCGATTTCAGCGAAACAAGGCTTGTTGGCGAAAGTAGGTAAAAACACGGCACTATTGGATCGCAGTAACTTTTCAACCTTGGAACGATTGCTGGCTGAATGTGTACTGCATAACCAACATCAAATTGTCAGCAATGCATTAATGGCTGATAGTGAAGAAATGATTATTCGTTCCTATCACGGTTTGGCTCGTCGTTTAACTGAATGTGAAAAAGAAATTTCCGAATTACGTACATCGGTTCCCGGTAGTGAAGCCGAAAAATTACAGGAAATGCGCGAAGCAGTACGTAAATCACATCATGATTATCACAAGCAAGCACTATCATTGCGTACCAGTCAGCGATTAATTGAATCGCAACGTTTGGCATTGCTTTCCCCGGTGAGTGTGGGTTTGTTGGAAAAACAAATTATTCAAGCCCATAAAAATCTTGCAGAAAGTTGGACAACCAGAGGGCTTTCCGATTCTATTGGAAAGTTCTTTGATGATGTCGACAGCAGTATGCAACATTTGGAGAGGGAAATTGACAGGGTGAACCGGGTTGTCAAATCCATTTACTCCCGGCCGGAGCATGGTGTTCGCGATGGTGATTTGATGATCAGTCACTTATTGAAAATTCAAAAGCAACGCCGTCGCCTTCGTCAATTACATAACCATGCAAATGATTTTCGCGGAGCACTTTCAAATTTTTTAAGTAGTAAAAGTACTTTTATCAGTCGTTTTATTAGTAGTTTGGTAAATGAAGTGCGACAGGTATATGTGGATATCAATCAACATATCATTTATTGGTTGCGTGAAGCTCTGGCACCTTTGCATCATCACAATCAATATCAAAAACATTTGCTTGAACAACACATGTTGCGACTGGCGGAGTTGCAAGGGACTAAAAATACATTAGCCCAGCAAGTTGAAAGTTTGCAAACAAACTACTATCAAATGCAGGCTGCGCTTCGGCAACTTGAGCCTTTGTATCATCAAGTCATCAAGTCGCCCATGCAAGACAGGATTGAGGATAATCTGGTTGCAGAACCTGCGAATTTACCCATAAAAACTGCAGAAGTTGTTGATCTTTCAAGCAAGCGTATACCACGGCATTAAGTTTAATTGATTGCAGAAAATAGTCAGTCTCTTTAGACTTTCGCCTATTTTCATTATCGTGAGACTTTCATGCCAGACGTTATTCCGGCGGATTCTGTGGGGCTGGTTGCTCCGCAGACCCATCACTTCACGCAACCTCTTTTGCTCGCCTGCGGAAAAACGCTGGATGAGTATCAACTTGTTTATGAAACTTACGGGCAATTAAACGCAGCTAAATCCAATGCAGTGTTGATTTGTCATGCGCTCTCAGGGCATCACCATGCAGCGGGTTATCATTCAATGGATGATAAGCGCCCTGGTTGGTGGGATGCCTATATAGGCCCTGGTAAACCGATTGATACCAATAAATTTTTTGTGGTGGCCTTGAATAATATTGGTGGTTGCCATGGTTCAACCGGGCCGCGGTCAATCAATCCTGCGACCGGAAAAGTCTGGGGTGCAGATTTTCCCATGATTCGTGTGCGTGATTGGGTTGCCAGCCAGAAGTGCCTTGCGGATCTGTTGGGTATAGATGCATGGGCAGCAGTTGTTGGTGGAAGTTTGGGCGGTATGCAAGTCATGCGTTGGGCATTGCAATATCCAGAACGCATTCGTCATGCAATTGTGATTGCATCTGCATTGAAATTATCTGCACAAAATATTGCATTCAATGAAGCGGCACGTAAAGCCATTATGAGCGATCCCAATTTTCATGATGGGCATTATCTGGATCACGATAGTTTGCCAAAAAACGGTTTGGCGATTGCGCGTATGATTGGGCACATCACTTATTTGTCTGATTACGCTATGGGTGAAAAATTCGGACGCGACTTGCGCAGTGGCAATTTCAATTTGGGCAGTGCAGAACCGGTTGAATTTCAAATCGAAAGTTATTTACGTTATCAGGGCGATAGTTTTGCCAATACATTTGATGCCAATTCTTATTTGCGTATTACCAAAGCTCTGGATTATTTTGATCTAGCGCGCGAGTACGATGATGATCCAGTGCTTGCATTTAAACAAGCGCGCGCGAAATTTTTAGTGATTTCATTCAGCACTGATTGGCGATTTGCACCTGAACGCTCGCGTGAAATTGTCAATGCATTGGTCGGCGCCAATAAGGCTGTCACCTATGCTGAAATTGAATCCAAATTTGGTCACGATGCGTTTTTATTGCCCGATGAACGCTATCAACAAGTATTTGCGCGTTATATGGCCGGTGTGAGTGTATAAGATGCGGATAGATCTCAACGAAATTCAACATTGGATTCCACGGCACAGTCGCATTCTGGATTTGGGTTGTGGTGATGGCACTTTATTGAAATATTTAATCGACACCAAACAAGTCCAAGGTTATGGCTTGGAAATCGATTCGGCACAAATCAATATTTGTATTGATAAGGGACTCAATGTTATCGAACAAAATCTGGATCGCGGCCTTGGTAATTTTGCCGATAAAAGTTTTGATACGGTATTAATGACGCAAGCCTTACAAACTTTGCACTTTCCGCATTTGGTATTGGATGAAATGCTGCGCGTAGGTAAAGAATGTATTGTGACCTTTCCAAATTTCGGTCATTGGAAGGCGCGTTTTCATTTATTTACGCGAGGTCGTATGCCGGTTTCCGATTTGCTGCCTTATGAATGGTACGATACGCCCAATATTCATTTCTGTACGTTTAAGGATTTTGAAGTGCTCTGTCGTGAACGACACATCAAGGTAATACATCGCCAAGTGGTGAATGAATCTTCACAAAGTTTTTTCAAAGACGTAATGCCGAATTTATTTGGCGAAACCGCTATCTATCATTTGAGTAAATCATAATGCGAATTATATGGCTTGGATTTTTTCTGTGGGCTTTATCTGTATCCGCACTTGCGCAAATTGATCAAACCAAAGAAATAAGCACATCACAAAAAGCGGGCGACTACACAGTTCACTTTAATGTGTTTAATTCCACTGACATTCCTGCGTCTGTTGCCGAACAATTTAAATTGGTGCGCGGTAAGGATCGCGCGCTGGTCAACATAAGTTTGGTCAAAACTGAAAACGGAAGTGTTAGCCTTGGGTTGCCCGCAATAGTTTCAGGTGTCACCCGGAATTTAATGCAACAAAAACAGGATCTAAAATTTATTGAAGTGAAAGAAGGTGATGTGACTTATTATCTGGCTCCCTTTGTGTTCAATAATGAAGATCTGTTGTATTTTGATATTCAAGTAAAAGCCAATGAAAGTTCATCACCGATTATGGTGCAATTTAATCGGACTTTGTATAAGGATTGATGTGAAACATGACCCCACCCTAGCCCTCCCCTTGCCAGGGGAGGGCTAGGAGGGGGTCTTGCTTGTGTAACTCAACAGAACCCCAAAGAAAATCACATGACCCAAAAAATCATCCTCGCCAGCGGCAACCCAGGCAAGTTACGTGAGTTTCAACAATTGCTAAGCGGTTGTGGATTCGACGTCTTGCCGCAATCAAATTTTTTTTCTGAATCAGTGGAAGAAACCGGATTGACCTTTGTTGAGAATGCATTGATCAAGGCCCGTTATGCCTGCATCAAAACGAATTTGCCAGCGATTGCGGATGATTCCGGTATTGAGGTTGATGCGTTAAATGGTCGCCCAGGGATTTATTCGGCGCGTTATGCGGGTATTGATGCAAACGATGAAAGAAATAATGCGCTCTTGTTGCAAGAATTAATTAATGTTCCGGATGAAAAACGCAGTGCGCGCTATCATGCGGTATTGGTTTATATGCGGCATGCAGAAGATCCAACACCGGTGATTTGTCACGGTGTGTGGGAAGGTATGATTTTGCGTGAACTGCGTGGTGCTGGTGGCTTTGGTTATGATCCATTATTTTATGTGCCATCGCATCAATGTGCTGCAGCAGAGCTGGGTAAAGAAGAAAAAAATCGAATCAGTCACCGTGGTAAAGCTATGCGTGAATTGTTGGAAAAAATGTCTCAAGTAGTCAGCTATTAATGTCTCGTTCATTGCCCCCACTGTCTCTCTATATCCATATTCCCTGGTGTATTCGCAAATGTCCTTATTGTGATTTTAATTCACATCAGGCCGATCACTCTGTGCCTGAAGAAGCTTATGTAAAAGCCTTATCTTTTGATTTACAGCAGGATCAAATCCTTGCGCAGGGTCGAAAATTTACCAGTATTTTTTTTGGCGGTGGCACTCCCAGTTTATTATCAGCAAACGCCATAGAGAAAATTTTATTAGATGCAGAACAAAAAATTGGTTTCGAATCAAATATTGAAATTACCCTGGAAGCTAACCCCGGCACATTCGAGCAAGAAAAGTTTTCAGGATTTCGTTCTGCGGGTGTTAATCGTTTATCAATAGGTGTTCAGAGCTTTCAAAATCGACAATTAGAATTACTGGGTCGAGTACATAATGGTGACGAGGCTTTACGTGCAGTGGATGTGGCTCGTAAAGCGGGTTTCGATAATTTAAATCTGGATTTGATGCATGGTTTGCCTGAACAAAATCTGGAAGCAGCTGTAGCTGATTTGCAACAGGCAATCGATGTGGCACCAGAACATATTTCCTGGTATCAATTAACGATTGAACAAAATACAGCTTTTTATTCTGCACCGCCAATCTTGCCAGAGGAAGAAATATTGGTCGATATTCAAGACGCGGGCTTTGAAATTTTGTCTGGAGAAGGTTATGAACAATATGAGGTTTCGGCCTATGCACGCGATAAAAAGCAATCACAACACAATTTAAATTATTGGCAATTTGGTGATTATTTGGGAATAGGTGCGGGTGCGCACGGCAAAATTACCCAGCCGCACAGAATTTTTCGTTTATGGAAAACCCGTTTGCCAAAGCACTATCTGGAATCTGCCACTTCTTCAAAAATTTCTACCAATCTAATGGGGCATCAAAACCTATTTGGCGGCGGCAGTGATGTGTTGAATGATGCGTCTTTGCCGTTGGAATTTATGATGAATGCTTTACGATTGTCTCAAGGAGTTCCATCAAATTTGTTTTCTCAACGAACCGGCATTGAATTTTCCCGGATAGAAAGTGTGTGGAAAAATCTGACGGAAAAAAATTTCGTTGAAATGATCGACGGCTATATTCGCCCTACACCTCTTGGCTATCGTTATTTGAATAGGATTTTGCAAGCTTTTGTTGAAGGCTAACTATTTGTGTTGCCCACTTGTACTGGGCGGGTATTTTGCCTTATCTTCTTCGTCGCTAATAAGGCAAATAAGCAATTTATTACATTATTGACAGGTAAGTTTATGCGTTCATTCACACCTGCACTGGCTCAATACTTTGTACGCCTGGTCTTTTTTTTGTTACTGGTTTTACTTTGTTGTTTATCTTTTTTATCAATACCAACGCCCCTGCCTTCAAAATACATTTCCCAGAAGATTTCAGGTTTACATCAGATAGCATCAATTTGGGTGCCTCATTTTGAAATCGACAATGGACAATTACGTCAGCAGTACAGAAGTTTATTTGAGAAGGTTGAACAGCATATTCCTCTGTCAGATGAAGAATGTGAAAGTTACAGAAAGATATACCAGCAATTATTATTTAAAGATCAACGCAAATTCAGTTTGTTTGATGCACAGCTAAGTTTCGTCGATGACTTGGCGATGACGGAAAAAAACAATGTCGGTGGCTTGGGTGTTGAGGGCAGACACGATCATCATGATATGTCTTCGCGAAATAACTTTTCTGAAATAGCTATTTCAGTTAATTACTTGCAACAATATCCCCATGATAAAGATTGGGGGTTTTCTTGGCGGCGTGTTGGGCAAGCAATTGGCATCTATAAAAACTTAAATGATTTGCTGTTTCATCTGGCCACTGTGCCCCATACAAAATCCGTTTCTTATATGGCTCAGGATTCTCACTCAGAACCTATGCAACAACTGTTTGAATCTATGTTATTTCATTTCAAACAAGCACAGTTTTTAACGATTAATACACCAGAATATAATCGCCAGCTGGTGTTGGCTCTGGATAAATACCGTGAATTAATTGAAATGAATCAGGCAATAATTTATCAAAGCCTGTCGCCATTAGAATTAAAATTAGCGGGTAATTGGGGGAGTTGGAGATCGCTGACCCCAAAAGTCAGCGATCAATCGACACAAAATCACTGACCCATTTCTATGTCGTAATCGATGATCACTGGCAAGTGACTGGAGAAAGGTTGTTTCTTGTAGATGATTGCGTATTCCACTTTATTGCCCAGACTATTTGATACAACCTGGAAATCTGTGCGCCAACCATCGCCTTGGCCAACGGTACCGCTTGGCCACCAGCTGTATTCATCATTATCCCGATTTACTTTGCGAAATGCGTCGACATAACCAATCTGATTAAACAATTGGCTAAGCCACTGGCGTTCGTGAGGTAAAAATCCGGAGTTATGTTGATTGCCAATACTATTGGCAACATCTTTTGCTGTGTGTGCCATTTGCCAGTTGCCGCAAAAAATATATTCGCGACGCTTGCGGGTTATTTTGTCGAGATGAGCCTGGAAATCATCAAAAAATTTAATTTTGACTTCTTGCGATTCCGCTTCAGACGATGCGCTGGGTGCGAGTAATGAGCCAATACTTAATTGTTCAAAATCAACCTGTAAATAGCGCCCTTCCATGTCCACGCCCGATGCAAAACCTAACCCGTAAATTAATGCCTTGGGTTGATGCCGGCTGTAAATGGCAACACCGTTATAGTGTTTGGTTCCGGAATCAAAAAAATAAGTGAAATACCCATCAAGCTGGAATTCCGGTTTGGTATCAATTTCGCGCTCAAGTGCACGTAAATCCTGTAAACATATAAAATCGGCGTCTTGATTGGCGAGCCAGGTAAAAAGACCGCGTTTCGCGGCTTGGTGGATGCCATCGACACTAAGACTAATAACTCTCATGTTAGCCCCTTGATAACGGACTGTGTATGATACCCGAGCTTGGTTAAAAAGTGTTACCGGGATGTTACTGATTAACTCATTTTTTCATCGTGTTGGGAAGTTAGATGAGCATGGGTCAGGTCTACTCGCCTCACCTCATTGTTGTTATTCTGTCTGTCCATTCTGTTTATAGTTCATTAATGAGAAGTTTGCATGCAAAACTATCAAAACGATTTTATTCGATTGGCGATCTCTCATGGCGCCTTATGTTTTGGTGAATTTACCCTCAAATCCGGTCGTACCAGCCCTTATTTTTTTAACGCTGGGCGTTTTCAAACGGGTGGAGCATTGGCCGCTTTAGGGCGTTTTTATGCTGCAGCAGTTAATGAAACCGGTGTTGGGTTTGACTTGATATTTGGCCCCGCCTATAAGGGTATTCCGTTGGCTACCTCTATGGCTATAGCCTTGGCCGATGAATATAAGCGTGATTTCCCTTATTGTTATAACAGAAAGGAAATCAAGGATCACGGTGAAGGTGGATTGCTGGTTGGTGCACCGCTCAAAGGACGAGTGTTGATAGTAGATGATGTGATAACTGCCGGAACTGCAGTGCGCGAAGTGATGGATATTATTCGTAATGCCGGTGCAGAACCTGCGGCTGTGATAATAGGCCTAAACCGGATGGAAAAAGGTAAAGGTGAGTTGTCAGCGATTCAGGAGGTTGAACAAACTTTTGGTATTCCCGTGATTAGTATCATTAATTTAAATCACATAATTGATTATCTTAAGCAACAACCTGATCAAGCGGAAATGGTTGATAAAATTTCGGCTTATCGAAAGACCTATGGGGTGGATTAGTTCGCAGTTTTTAAACAGCGAGAGTGGAAAATGTCGATGACCAAAGTTTTTTTTACGCTATTCATAGCGATGTGTTTTTTATCTGGTTCTATTCAAGCCGCCACACCTAATAAGGTTTTTTATCGTTATAAAAATAACGATGGTGTAGTGGTTATGGATAACAAAATTCCTGCGGAATACTCTGGCAAGGGATATGAAATTGTGTCGATTACGGGAAAGGTGATTAAGGTTGTCCCGCCATCTTTGACAAAAGAAGAGGCGGAGCGACAAAAAGCCGAAAAAATTGCCAGGGAAGAAAGATTAAAGGCTGATATAGATCTCAAGCGCAGTTACAGTGCTGTGTCTGATATAGATGCTGCCAAAGAGCGTAATATGGCAAGTTTGCAAGCAAATCTGGCGATACTGCGAGCCAATCATGAGTCCACAAAACAGGAATTGGCAAAAGAAACCAGTCGAGCTGCCTCGCTGGAGCGAAGTGGCAGGCAAGTCAATAAAGATATTTTGTCAAAAATTGAAAGTTTTCAGAAAAAAGAAAAAGATATTGGGATGCAAGTTAAACAAAGAGAAACAGAACTCAAAATAGTTGCTGACAAATTTGATCAGGACAGAAAACGTTTTATCGAAATTACGCAGCCGTCTTCGGTTGCTTCTTCGGCTCCATCCTTATAGGCAGATTGATGAGCAATTGCTGATGTTTGTGCTAGAGTCGATTGTTTTGAAATAAAATTATTTCTTGATCAGGCCGAAACAAAATTGGTTCTGTTTCGGCCTGCAAGGTTATTTATTACGTTTTTTGTTTGTAATCAGTGTGCCGACACCGGCGTCAGTAAATATCTCCAGCAGAACAGCATGATCGACGCGGCCATCCACAATATGTGCGCTGGTGACACCTGCTTTTACTGCATCCAGTGCACATGCAATTTTGGGTAGCATGCCGCCGTAGATAGTTCCATCAGCAATCAAACCATCAACTTGTTCGGTACTTAGACCTGTTAACACTTTGCCTTGTTTATCCAAGAGGCCGGATACATTAGTTAGCAGCATCAATTTTTCAGCTTTCACAAATTCAGCAATTTTTCCTGCGACCAAGTCCGCATTGATATTGTAAGACGCGCCTTTTTCATCAACCCCGATAGGCGCAATCACAGGAATAAAGTCACTGTTAATCAGCATGTCGATAACAGCTGTATTCACATTTTCTACTTCGCCGACATGGCCTATGTCGAGAATTTCCGGTGCCAGCATTTCCGGTGTTTTATGTGTGACAGTTAATTTTTTTGCGCGAATCAATTGGCCGTCTTTGCCGGTTAAACCTATGGCTTGACCGCCATTGCGATTAATCAAACTGACAATTTGTTTATTGACTGTACCGCCAAGTACCATTTCTACTACATCCATGGTGGCACTATCGGTTACGCGCATGCCGTTAATAAATTCTGATTTGATATTGAGTTTTTCGAGCAGGCTGCCAATTTGCGGGCCGCCGCCGTGAACGACAATCGGATTCATTCCAACCAGTTTCATCAGCACAATATCGCGTGCAAAACTGTTTTGTAATTCTTCTCCTTCCATTGCGTTTCCACCAAATTTAACCACTATCGTTTTGTTGGTGAAACGTTGGATGTAAGGAAGGGATTCGGTTAATACATTGGCAATATTCATCGCCGAGTCGCGATCAAGTGACATGAGTAAGTCCTGTGTAAGTTTAAAAGTTTAAGATCAGTGTTGGATGGATCCGGCGAATTTCCTGTTTAAAATTTTGCTGGATTTTATCGAGAATTTCTTTGCTCTCTGCTTCAAAACGAAAGGTTAATGCTGCTGAGGTATTGGATGCGCGTACCAATGCCCAGCCCCTTTCAAAATCGACGCGTAAACCGTCTATTGTGCACACCACGGCATTGGCAAATTTGGCCTGTTCAATAATGGCATCGACTATTGCAAATTTATCTTTTTCCATGACAGTAACCCGTATTTCCGGTGTCGATACTTGCGAAGGGAAGGCCGCAAAAATAGCATCAATTTTTTGATCCCTGAGGGTGATGATTTCCAACAATCGGGCCATGGCATAAATACCATCATCAAAACCATACCAGCGATCCTTGATAAAGATATGACCTGAATATTCACCACCTATGAGTGCTTTGGTTTCTTCCATTTTTGCTTTCATAGGTGAATGCCCGGTTTTCCACATTATCGGACGGCCCCCGTAACCACTAATCACCTGATTGAGCAATCGCGAACATTTAACGTCAAATAAAATATCGGCGCCGGGGTTACGTTGTAAAACATCTTTAGCGAACAACATTAATAATCTATCCGGCCATAAGATGTCGCCGCGCGGCGTCACCACTACCAATCGATCACCGTCACCATCAAATGCGACGCCCACATCTGCCTGGGTTTCTTTCACTTTTGCAATCAATGCCTGAAGATTTTTTTCGACAGTGGGATCTGGATCGTGATTGGGGAAGTTTCCATCGAGATCACAAAATAATGGTATGACTTCACAGCCCAACTCTTCAAATAATCTTGGCGCTACAATTCCGGGAACGGCGTTTGCCGCGTCCACAACAATTTTAATTTGACCCGCAATCGCAACATCAGAAAAAATTCTTTCGATATAGGCGCTGACGATTTCACGCGAAGTTTCTTGCCCCGCCCCTTGATGCAATCGTTGATTAAGAATTCGTTCCCTGAGTTCTTGCACACCGCTATCGGACAGCGCATGATTTTGCATCACAACTTTGAAGCCATTAAATTCTTTTGGATTGTGGCTGGCTGTTACCATCACACCGCTGCTGGTATCGCTGAAATGGAATGTGGCGAAATATAACAAGGGTGTCGGCACTACCCCTATGTTAATAACATGGCAGCCTGTGCCCAAAATGCCCTTGATCAAAGCGCGGGTCAGATCTTCGCTGTGAATGCGAGCATCACGTGCAACGATTATGGATTTCTCACCTTGATCCAGTGCTTCGCTGCCGATTGCGTGCCCCAATTTGAAGGCAAGATCGAGCGTTAATTCTTTTCCATAGATACCGCGAATATCATAAGCGCGGAAAATTTGTGCCGGAATTGTATTGGGATCGACAGCAGGCAAATTGTTATTGCTGATACCGGTTTGTTTTCCGGTGGAGCCCTCTATGCCCAAAATTTTCTTGTCTTCAGCAATGATTTCAACATCCAGAATATCTTTGTTTTGATAGAGCAAACCAACAGGTGTTTCGTCCTCGACATTTTTCTTCGCCAAGCTGACAACTTGCTGCAAACTTTGTTGTTGCCCGGTGTCCTTACGTAACATGAACATATAAGCCACGCGGCTGACAATCCAGCAGATGGTAATGCTGATAAAAAGAATGGCCCCCATTATCACCAACCAGAGAGTCAGTGGTTCGGCAGCTGATTTTCTCAAATTGTTTGAGGCAGTAAATTTAATTGACCAATAAGTTTCCGGTATTTTTATCGTTGCACTGGTATTGCTGCTGGCTTCACCCAGTTTATTTAAGGATTGAACAGGGCTGGCGGTAAACTCCTGAAGTAATTCAAATTCACCGAGACTGGCATCTACTGTGCGAAAACGTTTAAATAAGGATTCTGCGGATAAAGTAATAAAAATAGTGCCTATTACCTGATTGTCTCTGGATACAGGTACCACCCAATGAACCCACCAATCTTTATCAATCCTGAGTGCTTCAGGCGCAGGTATTTCCCCTTTTTCTGCGCGGCTGATTAAATCCAGTTCCGAAAAGCGAATGGGCACTGGGCCTTCATCCGTTTTTTGTGCTGTCGCTACAGGAATAATTCGAACTTTTATTGCTTCCAGTCGTTCTTCCAAACCTTTTTCGTGAAAACTTCGTTGTTCAGCATTATTTTCAAGAATACGCTGTTTGATGGTCTGGTCCTGTGCCAGATTTTCAAGCATCTTTCGTTGTTGCTTGAGAAAATTCGTCAAATCTTCTTTGCGCTCATTGTCCGCTGGGCCGCCGACCTCTTCCACCCCGAGACGCTGCGCGACGCCGGCGTGCGG
>CAZICR010000043.1:0-13066 GCA_964537795.1 uncultured Cellvibrionaceae bacterium
GGATGTGATCACACTTTCCGAAGAATTGCATAAACATAATGAGTTGGATCGTGTTGGTGGACTAGGGTATCTGGTTGATATGGCCAACAATACGCCCAGTGCCGCTAATATTATTGCCTATGCCAATATAGTTCGCGAAAGATCAACCTTGAGGCAGCTAATTGAAGCTGCACAGGAAATCAGTAAGTCCAGCATGAATCCTGCGGGTCTCGATTCTGATGACTTGCTGCATCTCGCCGAAAAACGCGTAGCCGAAATTGCAGAAGACAGACCCAAAGATGGTGGATTAGTCGGTGTTAATGATTTATTAAAAGCCACAGTTCAGCGTATCGATGAATTATTTCGTTCAGGTAGCGATATTACCGGGGTGGCATCAGGCTTGACGGATCTGGATCAACGAACATCAGGATGGCAGCCCGGTGAGTTGGTCATTTTGGCTGCGCGGCCGTCTATGGGTAAAACAGCATTGGCATTGAATTTTGTTGAAAGTGCCATCTTCACTCAACCCAAACCGGTGTTTGTTTTCAGTATGGAGATGCCATCAGCAGCATTGATTATGCGGATGATGTCGTCTATTGGTCGTATCGATCAAACCAAAATGCGTAACGGAAAATTAACCGAAGAAGATTGGCCAAAGTTGTCTTCTGCCGTTGCCAAAATGAAAGACAAATTATTATTTATTGACGATACACCTGGGCTAAATCCGCAGGAAATGCGCGCGCGTGTTAAACGTATTACGCGCGAACATGGTAATCCGGGATTGATCATGGTCGACTATTTACAGTTGATGCAGGTAGCGGGAACCAGTGAAGGTCGCACACAGGAAATATCAGAGATATCCCGTTCATTAAAAGCCATGGCCAAAGAATTTGATTGTCCGGTTATTGCCTTGTCCCAATTAAATCGTGGCGTTGAGAGTAGGCCGAATAAGCGCCCAATGAATTCTGATCTTCGTGAATCGGGTGCTATTGAGCAGGATGCGGATGTTATTTTATTTATTTACCGGGATGAGTATTACCACGAAGATAGTCCTGATAAAGGCATAGCCGAATTGATCCTCGGTAAACAACGTAACGGTGAAATTGGAACTTGTCGTGCGGCGTTTATTGGTAAGTACACTCGTTTTGATAATTTAGCCCCTGAGTATTTTCAGCAGGGTGATTATTGAATGAAAAAAATATCTACCTATCTGGTTGTAGGTGTTGCTTCTGTTGTTATTCAGTGGGGGTTGTTGGCGTTATTTGTAGAAAGCTCTCTGTTGAAACCCGTATTAGCCTCTTTTGTGAGTTATTTGGTTTCATCCATTTTTAATTATTTTGCCAATTATTATTTGACATTTTCAAGTCAGAAAAATCATCTTCAGTCCATGACCCGATATTTCGCAGTTGTTGCTATCAGTCTGAGTTTGAATACATTTTTGTTCTATTGGTTGATGCAATTATTTACGTTTTACGGAATTGAGCAGTTCTATCTGGTCGCCCAATGCATGGTGACAGTGCTGATGGTAATGGTCAATTTTGTGGTAATTAGGAAGTGGGTGTATTGAAACTGAATCAACAAGCCAGTTACTGGCTTGTTGATCTGCATCTTAATTAATAGAGTTAAATGCTGAGTGTGAAAATAATATTGGAAAATGTAAACAGTAGAGCAAGAATGGATCCAATATACGCCATACGCTCTTGACCTATCTTCATATATCGCAGGATACATAAAGCGTAAACAGCGCAAAACGATACCGTAATCGGACTGATATATCTAAAATCAATGTTGACCGGGAATGTCATTCGCATATAGGTCACGCCAGCCAATAAAAAGAACCCTGATAAGGCGATGACATTAACTCTTTTTAAATCGCTTTTTTTAAAGTGATATAAACCCAAAATAACAAATGCGAACATACATAAAAACAGGAAGCTGCTGACTGTACCTGCATTTCTGACAACCTTGCCGTCATAATTGAATTCACCAAAAAGCCCCGTTTTTGACAAATAATTCCAGAAGTATTGCCGTCCTTTTTCATCCTGCCATGGTGATGTAAAGGGCTCGTTGATAAATGTTTTGAAATCAAACCACAAATAATTGGCGGCATTATTTCCTACCTGCAGGGCAGATGAAACATTGTTGATGTTATCGATAAATAGCTTGTCCCGTTTGCCTTGAAGTTTCAGCAGTAACCCTGGGCCAACTGTAATTGCCAATGCCAAGGTGATTAGAAGTACTGGCAGGATGGCCGATTTAAAATAATGCGCCCATCTTTTGGTCTTGATCATTTTATAAAGGCCTACGATCCCAATAACCGGAATCATAATTTCTGCGTTTGCTTTGGTTAATATTGCCAAGGCAGCAAAAATTGAACCCACCATCAGATGCGCAAACTTGTCAGAATCGAACCAGCAATAAATGTAATACATACTGGCAGTCAATAAAAAATAAAGACAAGGGTCATTACCGATTCTGACTGAGTGAATAATATTGGAAGGCCAAAAAGTAAATAAGCTGGCAATGATCAAGTAGAGCCATGGTTTTTTGAGATCCAAAAAGGAAACGTCTGCAGTTTTTGCTGTGACATTAAACATGGGTTTACTACTTGGATTGATTTTTTCTATATCTTTCCTGAGATTTTTTACGCTGAATGGAGATTGTTTTTGTTTATCTAGCGATAATAATTTTTCAAGGATTAATAGTCCGAAGAAAAGAAATCCCATTGAGTAGAATAGAGAAAGTAATTGCTGAAGCCTGGAGCCGGTTAAGGTGTTTAAGCCCATGGCATCAGATATTTTCATCACTACTGCGCTGGTGTAGTAATAAAAAGGAGGATGGAAAAAAGCTCCTCCAGTCGCACTTTCCAGTGGTGGTGGTAACCAGTGCTTGGATAGGTATTGTGCAAACTCAACATGCTCGGTTTCGTCGTGTGCTCGGGTATCCGATGGTGTTATGTCAAAGTAAAATAGTCGAATAGCAAGACCAAGCACTAACAATAACTTAAGTGGAACTCGTAAATTGGTTGCGAAAATTAAAGCACTGATCAATAAGATAAAGCTAATCAAAATAATGTGAATGGCATTTTTTTCACTGAGTGATTCAAACCCCATGCCCATCATGCCGCCAGTATCAAAGAAAATAATTTCCAAGCTATTGGTATTGGCGGTTAAGTATTGTTTGAGGTCGATTTCAAATCCGTTGTTATAATCACGCAGCTTTTCTTTGGGGATTGCGCTCAAGTCAACGTCTTTTTCGTTAATCTTGATTGAGAGCAGCTCATCGTCCGGTACAATTTTGAAATTGGCACCTGACTTGAGGCTTTTTGAAATAATACCGTTGATTTTGTAGGACTTGGAATCACTTGATCCCATCTTGAATGGAAATGGAATAGATGTTTTATGATTTCCTGGATATGTTAATTCGAAATTCTTGTAGGTTACCCTTGTCTGCGAGTAATGATAAATCGATAGCAAAAAAAGAAGTGCTGCTATAGAGCTGAAGATCAGTTTGAGGTTGATATTGCGTAAATTCATTAACTGCGATCCTGGAAATTTTGTAATCTGTTTTTAAGCAAGCCAATTTCTTGGGTCAAATTTTTGTTATTTTCGGATAATTTTGAGATGACTATGGAAAATTGAATCAAGATAAAAAAATTCGCTAATCCGAAAACCAACAGGAGAGCTGAGGGCGCATAGAGGATACCCAAAAAGCCGGCAAAGAGTTCAAGTAATGGTCTGAAAATCGAAAGAATCAGAAAAATGATGGCAAAAGAAATCCAGAGCAGCGAATACTCTTCTTTTAGTTTTTTCATCTGAATTAATTTAAGTATAAAAAACAGCACCATCAAGCTGCCCGCAATGGTTAGGATTGATAATCTATGTTCTGTTACCAGTGATAAAAAGTTATTCATAAGTTGCCCTGTCTATTTTTTTTCTAATGGCAGCCATAATCATCGCCAAACTGACTTTGAGCATGTAATAAATAGGTTTGAATCCGGAGATGGAAGATTGGCCGCCTTGTCGTTCCTGCATTAATACAGGAACCTCTTTGATTACAAAATTATTTTTGCCGAGGAGTACAATAGTTTCTGGTTCTGGATAATCTGTTGGATAATATCTGGCTAAAAATGAAATCGTTTTTTTGTTGTAGGCACGAAAGCCGGAGGTGCTATCTGAAATGGTCTGGTTAATCAATAACTTGTTCAGATATTTAAAAAAGCCTATGCCAAATCGTCGGGATGCCGATGACTTGAAACCTTCTTCATTATTATCCAGAAACCGTGAGCCTATGCAGGAATCACAATCACCGCTCATCACGGGAGACAATATTTTTGGAATTTCGGTCGACAAATGTTGACCGTCACCATCAAATTGAATGGCATAATCATAATCATTTTCCCGTGCAAACTTAAAGCCGGTTTGTACTGCCCCGCCGATGCCCAAATTTACAGGAAGTTGGATAACAAAGGCTTTCTTAGTAGATTCTGCTTCTTTTTGAGTGCTGTCCAATGAGGCATCATTGATGACTACACAGTCAAAATCGGGATGTGTTTCTTTTAAAGATAAAATCACATTTTTTATATTGTCTTTTTCATTGAACGCGGGAATTATAATAATTATTTTAGGCATTTCTAATTAGGTTCCGAATTTTGCGAATCCTGCAAGCTTTGATCAGAGCTTGCGCAGTCACAACTACTACATTGATTTAACATTAAAACCGGGATTTCTGTATCCTGAACAAAGGTGCGGATTTGGACTCTATTTGTCCAAGGTTGTATTTGGTTTTTTGCGCCAATCCAGGAGGATCAGATCCCCAGTTTTTACAATTACAATTGAGGGCGTTCAACAAAGCAAGCAAATAGACGCGCCCAAGGTTTTCATTATTTTCAAAAAAAATCGACCCGAAGACTAAATCAAGTTGCTCTTTGGCACAAGAGCTGGATGGCATTTCGTTTTTGTGGGTATGTCTGGTTCATACACGGAGTGCAACATGCTTCATAAATATGCCAATAGCCTGATCATCTAATGTACAACTACTAGCCACCCCTGTATGATCGCGCGCGAATTCGCTGGGCGTTTTGAGGCCTTGGTTACACTTCTATAAAAGCTCTGGTAAAGGAATTGACTGGCTGTTGAAGGCACTGTCACAATTCGTCTGCTTCAGCTTAAACCTGCTGTTAATCAGGTAAAGTTGGCGCCGGTGATGCTATTGATAAAGTCCTTATGCTTGCTGGACAGACCTGGCAAGATGAAATAATAAAAATAATAGGAAGTTTAACTTCCTAAAACTAATAAAGTTGAAATCTTGTGCATATTCAAATTAAGAGATTTATTTTAGTCGGTCTAATCAATACGTTATTTGGTTATTCAATTTACGCCCTAATGATTTATATAGGGCTGTCTTACGACGTCGCTCTCATAATTTCCACCGTCTGTGGAATAATATTTAATTTTCATTCTATAGGGAAATTGGTATTTAACAATTTTAAATACACATTACTTTTTAAATTCGTTTTGGTCTATGTCCTGGTGTACTTTATTAATTTACTTCTCATCAAACTATTTATCTGGTTGGGTGCGAATGCATATCTTGGAGGGGGGCTAGCGATAATCCCTTCAGCGGCGGCTTCATTTTTATTAAATAAATATTTGGTTTTTAACAGGTAAATCATGAAATTAATCAGTGTTGTCACCCCATGTTACAACGAAGAAGAGAACGTTCAAGAGGTTGCGCGGGTGATTAAAGAGGTATTTGATCAATACCAAGATCAATACGACTACGAACATATTTTTATTGATAATGCCTCTACTGATAGTACGGCATCTCTTCTTCGTGAAATGGCCGCAGGCGATAAGCACATTAAAGTGATTTTAAACGCCCGCAACTTTGGGCACATCAAATCGCCTTACCATGCCTTATTACAGGCGCAGGGCGATGCAGTGGTGTTGTTTGTCGCTGACCTGCAAGACCCGGCGTCCATGCTGCCAACCTTTATCGAGAAGTGGGAAGAAGGCTTTAAAACTATTGTGGGTACTAAAAAGACCAGCGAAGAATCATCGTTAATGTTTAATATCCGCAAGCTTTATTACAAGACTGTGAATCGCCTTTCCAATATTGAGCTGATCGATAATTTCACGGGTTTTGGTTTGTATGATAAAGAAGTGATAGATCATTTGCGTAAGATTGACGATCCTTATCCCTATTTTCGCGGGTTGGTTGCCGAAATTGGCTTGAAAATTTGTAAGCTTCCCTACGATCAGCCCATACGTGTACGTGGCATTACCAAGAATAATTTCTTTACGCTTTATGATATCGGTATGTTGGGTATTATTTCCCACTCGCTGGTGCCCTTACGTATTGCGACCATGATGGGGTTTCTAATTTCAGTTCTGAGTTTATTGGCAGCGTTTATTTATTTTGTATTGAAATTGATTTTCTGGAATTCGTTTTCCTTGGGCTTGGCTCCTGTTGTTATCGGTATTTTCTTTTTCTCCTCGGTGCAATTATTTTTTGTCGGGATTTTGGGTGAGTATCTGGGATCGGTTCACACTTACGCCAAAAAACGTCCGTTGGTGATTGAAAAAGAACGAATTAATTTTTGAAATTTTAATTGAGCTGTTGGTTGTTATGCATCAAGTTGTACTTGCCAATTCCCGTCATTTTTCCTGCAAGCAGGATGATACTATTCTGGATGCTGCCATGGCAGCCGGATTGATGCTGGAACACAGTTGTCGCACAGGCAAATGTGGTGTTTGCAAGGCACAGGTGTTGAGTGGCGCTACCCGGGTTAAACAAGCCGAAACAGCCCTGGATTCCGCACAACAAGCAGCAGGATACATACTCACCTGTTGTCGTCAGGTGACGGCAGACACAGAATTGGATATTGAGGACCTGGGTGATTTGGCCGGCCTGCAGAGATTAACTTTGCCAGCCCGTATTGATTCGACAGAGTTATTATCACAGGATGTGATTCGTGTTGTATTGCGATTACCGCCCAATAATTCGCTGAAAATAATCTCCGGCCAATACATCGATGTGATGGGGCCGGATAATCTGCGTCGTAGTTATTCGATTGCCAATTATTTTGTGCAGGGTGGCAAAATTGAATTACATATTCGCAAAGTTGAAAATGGAAAAATGAGCCGCTATTGGTTTGAAAATGCCAAAGCCAATGACTTGCTGCGCATTGAAGGACCACACGGAACATTTTGTTTGCGCGATAAACCGCAATCGCAATGGATTTTTTTGGCAACTGGAACCGGCATGGCGCCGATTAAATCTTTACTTGAATATCTGGACCAGCATCCTGAATTATTGAATGGAAAACGTTTATCCATTTATTGGGGAGGTCGCACAACGGATGATATTTATTGGCAGCCTCAGGCAAATAATATTCGTTTTGATTTTTTTCCGGTGTTAAGCCGTGCGGATGACAGCTGGCAAGGTTTACGCGGTTATGTACAGGATCAGGTGATACAAGCCCATCCACAAATGGATGACTGCGTTGTCTATGCCTGCGGTTCACCGCAAATGATTGATTCAGCCAGCCGTTTATTTGCAACAAAAAGTTTGGGTGCAAGAAATTTTTTATCCGATGCATTTGTCAGTTCATAAAAGTATTTTGTGATTTTATTTTAGATCCAATTTTTTATTTTTACATTAATCAGGAGCCACAATGAAAGCAGTGATTTTGGCGGGCGGGTTAGGTACCCGTCTCAGTGAAGAAACCTCCATTCGCCCAAAACCTATGGTGGAAATTGGTGGCAAACCTATTTTGTGGCACATCATGAAAATGTATTCCTATCATGGCATCAATGATTTCGTCATTTGCTGTGGTTACAAGGGATACGTCATCAAAGAATATTTCGCCAATTATTTTTTGCATATGTCGGACATCACTTTCGATATGTCAGCCAATCAAATGCATGTGCACAACCAACGCGCCGAGCCATGGAAAGTGACATTGGTGGATACGGGCGACACTTCCATGACCGGTGGCCGTATCAAACGGATTCGCGATTACGTCAAAGACGAAAAAGCCTTTTGTTTAACCTATGGCGATGGTGTCAGTGATGTGAATATTGCGGAGACTGTGAAGTTTCATACGGATCATGGAAAATTAGCGACACTGACCTCAACCTATCCTCCCGGGCGTTTTGGTTCGATTGAATTGAAAGGCAATCAGGTGAACAGTTTTAAAGAAAAGCCGCGCGGTGATGGTGCAGTGATTAATGGTGGATTTTTTGTGTTGTCGCCAAAAGTAATTGATTTAATCGAGAATGACCAAACTGTGTGGGAGCAATACCCACTGATGAAATTGGCTGAGCAAGGTGATTTGATGGCTTATCATCACGATGGCTTCTGGCAGCCGATGGATACACTGCGCGACAAAGTGTATCTCGAAGAATTGTGGGCTGCAGGTAAAGCGCCGTGGAAAACCTGGGAGTGAATCTTGTTAAAAATTGATTCCGGTTTCTGGAAAAATAAAAAAGTGTTTGTCACTGGCCATACGGGATTCAAAGGTGGCTGGTTGTCCTTGTGGTTGTCGCAGTTGGGTGCTCATGTAAAAGGTTATTCATTGGCAGCACCCACCAATCCTTCACTGTTTGATGTTGCAAAAATTGCATCGCACATTGATAGTGAAATTGGTGATATCCGTGATATGGATAAGCTTGCAGCTTCCATGAAACATTTTAATCCGGATATTTTAATTCACATGGCTGCACAGCCACTGGTGCGTTTTTCTTATGTCGATCCGGTTGAAACCTATTCTACCAATGTCATGGGTACAGTTAGTGTATTTGAGGCGGCAAGAAAGTGTGCGAATTTGAAAGCGATTGTGAATATCACGACCGATAAATGTTACGAAAATAATGAATGGATTTGGGGTTATCGCGAAAACGAACCCATGGGTGGACATGATCCTTACAGCAACAGTAAAGGTTGCGCTGAATTGGTGACGTCTGCATATCGACGCTCTTTTTTTAATTCAGATAATGGACCTTTTTTAGCATCGGCAAGAGCGGGCAATGTGATTGGTGGTGGCGATTGGGCTGCAGATCGATTAATCCCCGATATTTTACGTGCGTTTGAAAAATCCAAACCGGTTGTCATTCGTAATCCTAAAGCGACACGTCCTTGGCAACATGTATTGGAGCCATTGAGTGGTTATCTGATGCTGGCGCAAGCGCTTTATGAAAAAGGTTCCGGCTTTGCGGAAGGTTGGAATTTTGGTCCAAAAGATGATGATGTGCAGCCGGTAGAATGGATTTTGAATCGTATGGTAAATAACTGGGGAACAGGAGCATCCTGGAATCTGGATTCAGGTAATCATCCGCATGAAGCGACTTATCTGAAACTGGATATTTCCAAAGCTAACGCCAAATTAAATTGGACGCCTTCATGGCGATTGGAAAATACCCTTGAAAAAATTATCGCTTGGCACAAAGCCTGGCTTGCAGGTGGCGTAATGGACGCATACTGTTTTAATGAAATTTCTGCATTCACTGATTCAATTAATGCAGAATCGATTTAATTTTTATTCAATTATTATTTTTTAATTTTCACCATTTTATTTTTATACATAGGTACAACATGTCTTCTGCTGATCAAATCCGTCAAGAAATCGCTGCGCTGGTGGCAAAATATGCCGAAGTGTCTGGCGTTAAAAAGCCCTTCGTTCCCGGAGAGACGGTGATCCCGCCATCCGGCAAAGTAGTGGGAGCACGTGAAATGCAACTCATGGTGGAAGCCTCTTTGGATTGCTGGTTAACTACAGGACGTTTTAATGCCGAATTTGAAAAGAAACTCGCCGAGTTTTTAGGCGTTAAATTTTTAATTACTGTCAACTCAGGCTCATCCGCGAATCTGGTTGCTTTCAATACATTAACTTCACCTAAATTAGGTGATCGCGCCATCAAACGCGGTGATGAAGTGATTGGTGTTGCGGCAGGTTTCCCCACTACGGTGAACCCGATTGTTCAGTTCGGTGCGATTCCTGTATTTGTGGATGTGGATTTAAAAACACATAACGTTAATGCCGATTTAATCGAAGCCGCCATTACACCCAAAACCAAAGCGATTATGTTGGCGCATACTTTAGGTAATCCTTTTAATCTGGCAAAAGTCAAAGCGCTTTGTGAAAAATACAATTTGTGGTTGGTAGAAGATTGTTGCGATGCCTTGGGTGCAAAATATAACGGTCAATTAGTCGGTACTTTTGGTGATATCGCCACACTCAGTTTTTATCCTGCACATCACATCACCATGGGTGAAGGTGGTGCGGTTTTCACCAACAATCCTCAACTGCGCATGATCGCCGAATCTTTCCGTGACTGGGGACGTGATTGTTATTGTGCTCCCGGTTGCGACAACACCTGTGGCAATCGTTTTGGTCAACAATTTGGATCTCTACCTGCAGGTTACGATCACAAATATGTGTATTCGCACATTGGTTACAATTTAAAAATTACGGACATGCAAGCGGCCTGTGGTTTGGCGCAATTGGACCGTGCCCCTGAATTTATCACAGCACGTAAAAAGAATTTTGAATTGCTAAAAAGTAAATTGGCCAATGTACGTGATTTTATCGATGTAGCCGAAGCAACTCCCAATAGTGAGCCATCCTGGTTTGGTTTTCCGATTACACTGAAATCCACAGCTGGTGTCAATCGTGTTGATTTCACCAAATTTCTGGATCAAAACAAAATCGGTACTCGTTTATTGTTCGCCGGTAATTTAACTCGTCAACCTTATTTCAAAGATGTTGAATATCGAGTGGTGGGTGAGCTGACCAATACCGATATCACTATGAATAATACGCTCTGGTTGGGTAACTATCCTGCGTTGTCAGAAGAACACTTTGATTTTGTTGCACAAAAAATTGAAGAATTTTTTGGTGTTGGATTTTAATTGTTAAATCACTATGACAACCTCTGTTGATATTGAAGATCTGGCCATGATTCAAGCGAAACTCTCGCTTGAGGAATGGTTGAGTTTTAAAAATAAATCCCTGTTTTTAACCGGGGGCACCGGTTTTGTGGGTTGCTGGTTATTGGAAGCTTTTCAATATATTAATCGTCAACTGGATTTGAATTTACGCATTACCACCTTAAGTCGAAACCCTGACGCGTTTATTAACAAAGCTCCGCATCTTGCATCTGATCCCATGTTGACTCTTCTCAAAGGCGATATGTGTGATCTGGAATTTATTCAGGGGCAATTTGATTTTGTGATTCACGCGGCAACTGATGTTGTTAAACCGGATCAGAGTCAGGCAAAAGTCTATGCTGCCATTCAACAGGGAACGGATCAGGTGTTGGCACTGGCAAAACGTGCGGGCTGTAAACAATTTTTGTTATTAAGTTCAGGTGCGGTGTATGGAAGACAACCACCCGAGCTTGAATTTTTTGATGAGGAATTTCAAGGCAGCCCGGATTTAACACAATCCAAATCCGCATATGGTTTGGGAAAGCGTTATTCAGAGTGGATCACTAATCTTTATAACAAAGAACATGGAATCGACACCAAGATTGCGCGGTGCTTTGCGTTTGTGGGCCCTTACATGGCGCTTGATGCACAATTCGCCATCGCGAATTTTATTGGTGATTGCCTCAAACAAAAAACCGTGGTGATTGGTGGCGACGGTACACCTTATCGTTCCTATTTATATGCAGCTGATTTGGTGGTCTGGCTGATCAAGATTTTATTGGTCGGTGATAACAAACCCTACAACGTTGGATCTGATCAGGCATTGCAAATTTCGCAAATTGCGAAGGCAGTGATCAAGACATTATGTAATGACAAACTGGATTTGATTATCAAACAACAAGCCAAACCCGGGCAGCCTGCCGAGCGTTATATTCCTTCGGTTGCGCGTGCACAACAATTGGGTTTGCGTGAATATACGTCTTTAACACAGGCCATTGAAAAAACAGCGGCCTGGAATCAACGAAGGACATCATCGTGATTGAATTAGCACCGCATCAAAACTCTGTTGAACTGGCACAGCAGATACGATTGACTTGTCTGGAAATGTGTTTCAACAAACGCGCGTCCCATATTGGCGGTGCCTTTTCAATTGCTGATGTATTGGCGGTAATGTACCGGGATTGTTTGACATTATTTCCACAAGATTCAACACACACTGAACGCGACAGAATTTTTTACAGCAAAGGTCACGCCTGTACTGCTTTTTATGCGGTGTTACAACTCACGGGATTTTTTGAGCGCAAATTGTTAGATACTTTTACAGACAATGGCAGTTATGTCACCTCGCACATCAATCACAAAATTCCGGGCGTTGAATTATCAACAGGGAGTTTGGGGCATGCATTATCGGTTGCCTGTGGGGTCGCCAAAGCCGGAAAAATTAATAACAAATCCTGGCAGGTTTACACCATCGTCAGCGATGGTGAATTGGATGAAGGTTCAAATTGGGAAGCGATTTTATTTGCGCCACACCACAAGTTATCCAATCTCACTTTGATTGTGGATTACAACAAGATCCAGAGTTTCGGCACGGTTGCTGAGGTATTAAACCTCGAACCCCTGACCGATAAATTTGCTGCATTTGGTTGGAAAGTATTTGAAGTGGATGGACATGATCATCAACAAATTCACTCTGTGCTGAAAGCATCACGCGATTATCAACAAGGCCCCAAAGTCATTATTGCGCATACCGTAAAAGGTAAGGGTGTAAGCTTTATGGAAAACCAATTGGCCTGGCATTACAAATCTCCCGCAAAAGAACAGTTTGATCAAGCCTGGTCTGAAATTACGGGAGACGCAAAATGAGAAATACCTTTATCAAAACCCTGGTAGAAGAAGCAGAAAAAAATCCGGCGATTTTTTTACTTTGCGGCGATTTGGGTTACTCCGTACTCGAACAATTTGCGGATAAGTTTCCTGATCGATACATCAACGTGGGTATTGCTGAACAAAATATGATGGGCATCGCGACTGGGCTCAGCATGGAAGGCTATAACGTCTTCACTTATTCAATCGGTAACTTTCCAACACTGCGTTGCATGGAGCAAATCCGTTACGACATTTGTTATCACCACGCCAATGTAAAAGTGATTGC
>CAZICR010000044.1:0-13023 GCA_964537795.1 uncultured Cellvibrionaceae bacterium
TCTTGACTATCTTTACCCAAGTACGAAATAACGAGAGGTACTCAACATGAGTCGCATGAAAAAAGCCAGTGCTGGCGATGATGGCAACGATATCGACTTAACACCCATGCTGGATGTGGTGTTTATTATGTTGATTTTCTTTATTGTAACTGCCTCTTTTGTCAAGGAAGAGGGACTTAACCCTAATGTGCCACCTCCAAATGAGGATAAAAACAAGCCTGATGGCCCTCAAAACATACTCGTTCGCATTTCATCGGACAACCAGATCTGGGTGTTTGAGAAGGATGGGGAGCGTCGTGTGGACTCGCGTGCAGTTCGCTCTGTAATTGAACGTGCCCGTGCTGAAAATCCCAAGGCATCGGTTATTATCCAAACCAGCCCCAAGGCCGATACCGAGACCTATGTGGTTGTGGCTGATGCTGCAGAACAGTCAGGTGCTACACCGGTATTAATCCAAAAAGACGACTAAGTTTGTATAAAAAAAGGCCACTCAGGGAAACTTGAGTGGCCTTTTTGTTTGTGGGGAGATTACAACTCATATCCTTGGCGGACATATTTTTTGGGTAGTGAGCTCAGTCTCTTTCTATCCGCACTGAATTTATCGTGCATGGCATTGGCAAGGAGTTCTGTAAACACACTGGTTGGAATTTTGATCAAATGGATGTGGTCGCCTGCTTCTATATAGAGTTCAGGTTGGTTTAATAGATCGTCATCCCAAATAACATCAATACCGTAGGCTGTCCCCAATGCGGGAACGGCGCCTGGGGCGCAATCGATAAATACTTTCTGGAGTTCTTCTTCATCGGCCAATTCGAGATGGCGATCGAAGATCTGGTTGAGCGTGTGTCGCAGAATTTTATTGTGTGAAGGTAGAGCGCATAACATGAAGTGAAAATCTTCATCTCTGAGTAAAACAGCTTTTACTAAACAGTGATCATCTATATTGGCAACTCTCGCGGTGTTGTAAGAACCTTCTGCATACTGGTGTTCCAATAAAGTAAATGGAACTTGCTTCTCCTTAAGAAACTTTTCCAGGGTAGCTGCAACGCCCATATACAAACCTCCAAAAAAGTGAAAAACATGGATTTACATTGTAAGTATAGATGCAATTGTAAAAATGTATCTTCTGTTTTGGAATCTAAATAGTGTTTTTAGATGATTTCAACCTTGTGCATTGTGGTGAGCAAATTCGGTCTCGTCAAGTTGGCTTCAATAGGATTATTGTGGGTTTGGCAACCTCATGCCTCTGCTTATTTTTGGGAGATGAACACCCGGCATCGTGATTTTAATTTACGGTTGGAAATTTTTTTACCCAGTTGCTGCGCTGTTATTTTAAAACCATATTCCATAAGCAGTGTAGGTTCCTTTTGCAGGGCTTTAAACCGTTCAGGCAGATTGGCTTCAAATAAAGGTGTGACAAGGCTATAGTCAGGAAAACTTATACTAACATGCGTTCACATAGTACTATGTGAAAATTGAATTTTTAATCTTTAAAATTTGTTAATCGAAACGTCCATTTATTTACAGTTACTATTATGTTTAATCTATCGACATTAAAATACTCGCCCGCCAGTCATATGGTTGCGATTGATCTGGGATCAAATAGTTTTCATATGATTGTGGCGCATTGGGAAAATGGACAGATACGATTATTGGATAAGTTGCGAGAAGCGGTCCAGTTAGGTTTTGGTTTGCAAGAAGATGGTAGCTTGTCGCAAGAGTCACGAGAAAGAGCCTTATCCTGCTTGAAACGCTTTGGTGAATGTTTACGAGGCTACCCATCACGAAATGTGCGTATCGTGGGCACGAAAACGCTTCGTAGCATGAAAAATTCAAAAGATTTTTTAATACAAGCCCAGCAATTATTAGGTTACCCAATAGAAATTATTTCAGGTGATGAAGAGGCTCGGCTGATTTATTTGGGTGTTGCACAAGGTGTTGCGCCTGTAAAAGGAAAGCGATTGGTAATGGATATAGGTGGTGGAAGCACCGAAATTATTTTGGGTGAAGGTGTTAAGCCATTGCTTAAAGAAAGTTTAAACATGGGCTGTGTTGCAATCAGCAAACGTTTTTTTAGTGATGGTAAGGTTAACCAACGTAATGTAGCTCGTGCAATGGTCGCGTGCTTGCAAGAAGTCGAGCCAATAAAAGATGATTTTTTAATGCAGGATTGGCAAGAAGTGTTAGGCGCCTCAGGCAGTATTAAATCTATTGCAAAAGTATGTCGTCAGAAAGGCTGGAGTGATGGATCTATTACGTCTGATTTATTGCAACAAATTATTGGCCATTATCTGATTGCTGGAAATTTATATGCCCCCTTTGATGGCTTGTCTGAAGAAAGACGAAATGTATTTTTGGGTGGAGTGATTGTACTCAATTCTTTATTTGATGCTTTTAAATTAAAGGAAATCCAAGCTGTTGACTGGGCGTTGCGGGAGGGATTGTTGTTTGATATGAAAGGGAGAATGGAAAATCGGGATGTGCGCCAGGATAGTGTAGATGCCTTGTCAGGGCGTTTCCACGTTAATCAGGAAAAGTCTTTGGCTGTTGAAAAGACCGCGCTTCAATTATTGAAACAAGTTGCTGGAGACTGGTATCTGGCAACAGAAGATGCCAGTAAATTATTAAGTTGGTCGGCGAAGTTGTATCAAGTAGGTTTGGATATTGCGCACAATGACTATCACAAGCACGGTGCCTACATAGTGCAGCACGTTGATTTGGCAGGCTGTTCCCGTTCGGAGCAAGAACATTTGTCGGCCTTAGTACTGGCGCATCGAAAACGATTTCCGACAAAAAGTTTTCCCATGCAAAATCGTGATCTTGTGCATTTAGCAATTCTTTTACGATTGGCTGTCATTTTTCATCGCAGTCGATTTCGTGACACCAATCCGGTGATCAAGTTACAAGTCATGTCGAACAGTTTAATACTCAAATTATCGGCTAAATGGATTGAAAAGCACCCGCTTACTTTAGCCGATATTGAATCTGAAAAAGAATATCTCAGGGAAGTTGGCTATCAATTGGAAGTTGAAGCCATCTGATTCGCTGATAAAGTTTCCAGAAGCATTTCCTGCGCGCAGATTTTTTGATCTGTACCCTTTGACGTCAATCGTTGATAGTCACCATTGGATTGTAATAACCAAGCTTCTGTATTGTCGGCCAAATAAAGATTAACATCTTCGATTATCCGGTCGCGAATTTTTTTATTTTTGATTGGAAAACAGACTTCAACCCTGTGAAACATATTACGCATCATCCAGTCAGCACTTGAACAATATACTTGTGGATTGCCAAGGTTTTCAAAATAAAAAACGCGATGATGTTCGAGAAAACGACCGATAATTGACCGCACTGAAATGTTTTCAGATAATCCTGCAACGCCTGGTATCAATTGGCATACACCGCGCACAATTAAATCAATTTTTACTCCGGCTTGCGACGCTGCGTAGAGTTCATTCACTAATTCTTCATCATACAGCGCGTTCATTTTGGCAATAATGTGCGCCCTATTCCCTTGTTCCGCGTGTTCTTTTTCGGCACGAATCAATCGAATTATGCCTTTATGCAGTGTAAACGGCGCATAGAGAATAGATTCCATTTTTGATGCTTTGCCCATGCTGCTGAGTTGCAAAAATACTCTATAGACATCTTCGCCCAATTCTTTGTCAGCAGTGAGTAATCCATAATCGGTGTAAATTTTACTGGTTCTGGGATGATAGTTTCCGGTTCCCAAATGTACATAGTAGCGAAGTCCTTCTGGTTCTCGACGAGCAACCAAAATCATTTTGGCATGGGTTTTATATCCCACTACACCGTAAATTACGTGAATGCCATAACGTTGCAAACGCTCGGCGAGTTGAACATTTTGTTCTTCATCGAAACGTGCACGCAATTCAATAATGACAGTCACTTCTTTTCCTGCTTTTGCTGCAGTTACCAGCGCTTCTACTATGGGCGAGTCAAGCCCGGTTCGATAGAGTGTTTGTTTGATTGCCAACACCTTGGTATCGACTGCCGCTTCCCGCAGAAAATCTACAACCGCTTGAAAAGAATCAAAAGGATGGTGAAGCAAGATGTCTTGTTTTTGTAATGCCTCAAAGTAGGATTTACTGCGCTTGGATATTTTTGGCATATTTTGATTAAAAGGTTTGAAATAGTATTTAGGATCTTTTACCAGATCAAACAAATCACTAAACCTGTTTATATTTACAGGGCCTGGAATTCGATAAATTGAATTTTGATTAATATCACAACGTTTTTGCAGAAACTCTTGCAGATCCTCCGTGCAAGAATCAGTTATTTCCAGTCTAACTTCATCACCATATTGACGATGTACCAACTCGCCCTGCACGGCTCGTAATAAGTCTTCGGTCTCTTCTTCGTCCAAAAAAATATCCGAGTTACGAGTAAGTCTAAATTGGTAACGTTCGAGTACCGTCATACCAATAAAAATTTCCGTCATAAAGTAATTAATGATGGAAGATATAAAAACAAATACACGCCCATGCCTTGCTAATTCAGAGGGAAGTTCAATCAGGTGCGGGAGTGAACGCGGTACTTGTACAATTGCTCGACCGGAGTTACGGCCGAAAGCGTCTTTTCCGTTGAGCTTAACAATGAAGTTCAAACTTTTATTAAGAATTCGCGGAAAGGGGTGGGCGGGATCCAAGCCTATGGGGCTCAATACTGGCAATATGTCCTGATGAAATATCTCTTTTAAATAATCTATCTGCTCTGTCGTCCAAGTCTCACGTGTTAAAACTCTAACTCCCTCATTACCAAGTAAAGGCAAAATATCCTGATTGAGAATGGCGTATTGCTCTTCAACCATTTCATGGGCGCGTTGTGAAATTTCGGTGAGTGATTCTTGTGGCGTAAGTCCATCCGGGCCTAGATTGAGTGGTGAAACCCGATCCAACATTTCAATTAATCCGCCTACCCGTACTTCAAAAAATTCGTCCAGATTTGTAGAAAAAATGCAGAGAAATCGCAATCTTTCCAAAATGGGTAGGTCTGGATTGCGGGCTTGTTGCAGAACGCGTCTATTGAATTCCAGCAAGCTGAGTTCACGATTAAAGTAAGTTTTGGACACTGGGAAATCTCAGTAAATTGAATGAGTTAATAGTATGTTGATTCTTGTGAAAGATTGTTTCATTTTTATTACAGCCAGGCATCGAACAGAGGTTTATTGGAGTCGCGCCAACTCTGTGCCTGAGACAATAGTCAACATTCAATTGGAAAGCGATAGCCATAGTGAAAATAAAAAAAGCCGCAAAAGCGGCTTTGAAAATTCTACACCTTCGAGAGGTTTTCTGATTAGCTGTGTTTGGCGATAGCCTCGCGGACGCTGGCGAGTTTTACGCAGGTAACAAAAACTTCCATGGCGCCAACCACTTCAGATACTGTAGGAACTGAAGGTGCAATGCGAATATTGCGATCTTCCGGATCTTTTCCATAAGGATAAGTTGCGCCTGCTGTGTTAACTTCACGCCCGCTTCTGCTGCCAAACGCACTGTTTCTTTTGCACAATTTTTGCGGGTATCGAAAGAAACAAAATAGCCGCCAACCGGTTTTTCCCAATTCCCCAAATCTGAACCATCGAACGCCTCACTCAATGCACTCAAGACCGCATCAAAACGAGGGTTTAATAAATTCGCATGTTTTTTCATGTGTTGCATTAATGCGGCACGATCGGGTAAAAAACGTGTGTGACGAATTTGATTCACTTTGTCAGGACCAATGGTGCAAGCACTCAATGCTTTTTTAATAGCCGTTAAATTGGCTGCGCTTGCTGCAATGAAAGCAACGCCGGCACCGGCTTGAGTAATTTTTGATGTGGATGCAAATTGAATCACTGAATCTTCAGTACCATTTCGTCGACAGGCTTCCAGCACAGAAGCGAGTTGCGGTGCGGCATCAACCAGATCGTGAACAGAATAAGCGTTATCCCAAAATACACGGAAATTTGCACTGGCGATTAGACCTAATTTCGATATTCGTTCAACGGTTTCATCGCTGTAAACAACGCCCGTTGGATTGGAATATTTGGGAACGCACCAGAGGCCTTTAATGGATTGATCAGCTTTGATCATAGCTTCAACTTTATCCATATCAGGACCCGTTGATGTCATGGGCACTGTAACCATTTTGATTCCCAATTGTTCACAAATAGTGAAATGACGGTCGTAACCGGGAACAGGGCAAAGGAATTTAACATCGGATTCATTTTTCCACGCACTTGCAGCATCTTTTAAACCGAAAAGATAAGCCGTCAGTGCGACCTGAAACATCAGTGTCAAACTGCTGCTGCCGCCAACCAATACATTGGCCGCGTCAACACCCATAATATTGGCGCCGAGTTTTTTAGCTTCAGGCAAACCATCAAGCCCACCATAATTGCGGGTATCAGTTCCATCGGCTGCAATATAATTTCCTTTTAAAATGCCATCCAATGCATCAGATAAATCCAACTGTTCAGATGAGGGTTTGCCGCGGGTTAAATCCAGATTTAATTTTTTTGCTTTGATATTTTCATAGCTGCTGGATAAATCTTTTTCCCATAGGCGGAGTTGTTCAAGGGATGCGTTATCAAGTTGCAAAGCAGTATCCTCTAAGGGTAAGTTCAGGAAGGTGAGTTTAGGTCGCGCATTATAGCGAGTTTAGTTCCGGGATGAAATTGATCAAACTTGTACGTTGGGTGCGACAATCGGTGGAATAGGGCAATCCAATGCAGCCGCCATGGCACGCAAGAGTTCAGCTTCACGTTGTGTGATTTGTCCATCAGCCAATACGCATCGGCTTAATGCTTTTAGTAGTTTGGGTTTTTGTAATGGTTTGAGTTGGTTGAGTCTTTCCAATGCTGTATCCACGTCTGTGAGTGTCAGCTTTTGCCTTTCGATCAGCCTGACATTTTCCAGTTGTAATTCCTGCGCGGCGGCGGCAAAAGCTTTTTCGCAGTTAAGCAATTCCCTATTGCCCGCGTGTGCCAGCATCGAAAGTAGTTGTGATAATTCATTGGTGAGATCGGCTAACTGATAGATTTGTGAGCCAACCGATATTCTCATTAAGTGATGACGCAAAATGTGGTTAATTGCCCACTCCATCCCACTGACGCGATTATCGGCATAAATTAATTGGTGGATAGTCTCTAGAAATTTTTCTGTATCGGTTTTATCTAGGGTTTTTAATGTCGATAAACAAAGTTCCAATAATGGCAGGCGTAAATTGTCTTCTGCATTTGTAGCCATTTCAGCCACTGAGGTCATTTCGGCTAAATGCTGTTCGTTGATAATTTTTGTTAGCAATCGCCATTGAGTATCTTTTTCGCCCGAATTTTTACTGAGCAGCAATCCAAACATAATGGCTTGTGCTGACAGGGGATGACGAGTTGCATCGCGTAAATTACCGTCGAGCCTATTCAGGGTTTCTTGCGCGTGAGCCAAATGTTCAGGGGACGGCTGGCCAATTTGACTCAGTGCAGCAAGCACACCCAATGTTTGTTGGGGCGTGTGATGTGAAGTTGGAGGCGAATTGTTTTCAGTAATGGGTTCTTCATCTTTTGCAGAGGTATAAATAAATTCACCGTTCCAATAAGGTTCTACACGTTTGATTCTGTCTTCGAGTTTTGGATGAGTGGCCATCAAACTTAAAAAATGGCTGAGGCCTTCAGCAAAATAAAGATGGGAAAATTCTGCCGCATTGGGGCTGCTTAATTGCGAGCTGCCGGAATGGCCACCCAATTTTTTAAGGGCATTTGCAATACCGGCTGGGTTTCGTGTGTATTGGACGGAAGAAGCATCCGCCAGAAACTCGCGTTGACGGCTTACGGCTGCCTTAATTAAATTTCCAAAAAAAGTCCCTGCATAACCTATGACAATCAGCCCTAGCCCGAAAGCGATAATAGCGAATTTGCCATTATCTTTGCTGGATCGGCTTCTGGAGTAAAATCCATTCCTCACTAAAAACTGGCCTATCAATCCCAGCAGTAAAATACCGTGCAAAATAGCAATCAAACGCATATTCAATTTCATATCACCATGAAATACGTGACTGAATTCATGTGCAATCACGCCTTGCAATTCTTCTCTGTTCAGTAATTCTATGGCGCCGCGGGTAATGCCAATCACTGCATCCCGTTGGCTGTGCCCTGCGGCAAAAGCATTGACACCGTCATCGTCAATTAAATAGACAGGAGGAACAGGAGTGCCTGCGGCAATAGCCATTTCTTCAACCACATTCAGCACTTTTCGTTCGGCAAAAATTTTGGTTTCAGTACTGATTAGTCGGCCATCCAATGCTTCGGCAATCGTTTTTCCACCGGCTCTGATTTGAAATAATTTGTACAAGCTTCCCGAAAAAATCACGAAAATAACAATCAGGCTGATCATTGCAAACATTTCCAAATTGATGGAATTCAATATGGCTTTAAAAGTGATTTCTTCAGGATGATTCTGTCTTTGACCAAAGAAAAAAGTCGTTGCAACGAACAGGGTAGTAATGGCGATCAGTGATGTGACCGCCATACAAAGTAATAAAATCAAATAGCGCGTTTTTTTACGCGCTATGTCCTGTTGTTCGAAAAAATTCACAAATGGTCATCCGTTGAACGAGATTAGAATTGAACTTTAGGGGCAGCCTGAATTTCTGCGGTATCGGCAAATTCCAGTAATTTAGCGTCTTCAATATGACCAAAGGATTTTGCGACCAACACGGGCGGAAAGGTTTGTTTATATGTGTTGTACGCAGTGACTGCATCATTGAATGCCTGGCGTGCAAACGAAATTTTATTTTCAGTGCTGGTCAGTTCTTCAGAAACTTGCATCATATTTTGTGATGCTTTGAGGTCAGGATAAGCTTCCATTACCACATTCAATCGGCTCATTGCGCTGGCCAGTGCGCCTTCAGCAGCACCTAATTGGGTAATGGCGGCGGCATTGATTGGGTCAGCGGCAGCGGCCTTAAGGCCAGTCGCTGCTTGATTGCGCGCAGCAATCACCGCTTCAAGTGTTTCGCGTTCGTGTTTGATGTAACCCTTGGCAGTTTCAACCAGATTGGGAATCAGATCATAGCGGCGTTTAAGTTGTACTTCGATTTGTGAAAAAGCATTTTCAAAACGATTTTTTAAGGTGACCAATTGGTTGTAGACACCAATGAAGTAAAGCACCAGCAGTACAATTATCACCAAGGCTACTATAGAAGTAATCATAATGTCATCCAGGGTTGTTGAGAGTAAATGCGTTTACGCCAAACGCCGCAAAATAGTAACAGGCGGCGAAATATTCACAATAGATTAATCAGAATAAGCCCCGAATAGTTGTTGGTCGATTAAATCGCACAAACAAAAAATCGACAGCAAGTGAACTTCATGAATGCGCGGGCGTGACAGGCTGGGCGCTCGCAGTTCAATGTCACGATTGTCCAGCAGTGCCGAGATGTCGCCTCCATCCCGTCCGGTAAATGCAATTACCTGAATGTCTTTGTCGTGTGCAGCACTGATAGTTTGTAACAAACTGCTGCTTTTTCCATGTTCGGTGAATAACACCAGTATGTCGCCAGCCTGCCCGAGTGAACGCAATTGTTTCGCATAAATTTCATTTAATCCATATTCATGGCTAATTGATGTTTGTGTGGTGACGTCGGCGCCCAAATGAAGGGCCGGTAATCCTGGGCGCTCCTGTTCGAATCGGGTTGTCAGGCAGCTGGCAAGGATTTGCGCTTGTGCAGATGAAATGCCGTTCCCGCAACAAATAATTTTTTTATCGGTTAATAGTGCATTCACCATGGATTGACTCGCTGCAACCAGCAGCGGTGGAAAATGCTCACCTGCATTCATACAGGCTTCGATACTTTCATGAAAAATATTAATAACACGTTGTTCCATTGAGCGATCCATAAAAAGTTTCAAATAGTCAATCAAGCACCGAATGCATTTTTGATCCAGGCTGACTCGGTAATCTTGTGGTTATTGTCCAGTGCAATCACATCAAAACGGCAAGCAACCTTATCCGACAGTCCGGATTGCTGTAAATAAAATCGTGCGGTATTAATTAATTTACGTTGTTTATTGTAGTTGACTGATTCCGCGGCGTGAGTAAAAAACGGATTGGTTCGCAGTCGAACTTCTACAAACACCATTACGTCTTTTTCTTTCATGATCAAATCAATTTCGCCTGATCTGCATTTAAAATTTTTTGTCACGCTGACAAGACCTTGCGTTTGCAAAAATACTTCTGCCAGGTCTTCCGCTTTTTGCCCTTTGATCAGATGATCGTTATTCATTATTGTCTTCAGAAAACATTGGGTCTTCAACAACCATGGGCAAGGGTAATGCAGAGCCCTCGCTGAATCTGACCCAAAGTTGTTCTCTTTCGATGCGTCCATCATTGGCGAGATGTAAACTTCCGGTAGCACCGTTGATTTTAATATCCGGTGTTTTTGCCATTTGTGGTAAGCGTGCATAAATTCGATAAGCGTCAACACCCAGCGCATGTAATCGACCATAAACAGCAGCAGAACTCGACGCTTTTGCAATTGCTATTTTTTCCGGACTTTGGTCGTCGAACAACCAGGGCATAGCGGTGAAGCGTATACCATTCAGATCGCGATCTGCTTTGGGATTGGGTGTACCTGAATAAATTTGGCTGGTGCCATAGATCGGAATTTTCCCTGCGTAATGATAGGCGAACATGGGTTTTATTTGACGTGCCTGTTGTGGATCGGCTATCAGAAAAATCATATCAACATCAGTGCGACTGCGTGGTGTTGTCTCAAGCGACATGCCTAAAAAACCTTCCAATTGGCGCGCACGAATCTGACTGGATTCAATCAACATAACGTCTTTCACCAGATTGGAAAAATTCATGTTGGGAAAAAATTGTGTGCGGTTAACGACCAATCCACCCAGCGATTCCCATTCTTGCGTAAACGCTGCAGCACTGCGTTGGCTCCATTCTTGTTGTGGAATAATCAACATGGCTTGTCGTTTGCCTTCCGCAAAAGCTTGTCGTGCAATTTGGCGAGCTTCATCTTCTACAGCTAATCCGAATTGAAAAAATAATCCTGTCGATGATTCAGGAATGCCCTCTGCGTAATTCAACGCTAAAACAGGCGTGCTTAATGAAGGTAACAGCCCCAGCTCATTGACCTTTTCTTTTTCCACCGGGCCAATAATTAATTCAGCGCCTTCATTAACAGCTTGTTGATACAGTGCGATAGTGTCACCGCTAGAGTCGTAGAGAGATACTTCAGGAACCTGGCGCCCGGCATTGAGAGCTTGATAATAAGCAGCAAAAAAACCATCGCTTAATGCTTCACCCGCTTCAGCCAATTTTCCTGATTGTGGCAATAAAAGAGCCACTTTTTTTGGTTGGTTTAAAATCAGGTTTTGAATCAGTTTGAGTTCTTGCGGTAAATTATTTCGAGCCGGATGACGTTTCCAATCAACTGTCCACTGATGCAACATTTCCTGTTGTGTATCCAAATCCACTTGATGATTTTTGGCGATAGCGGCCAGACTGTACCAACCTTTTTCTGCGTCCCCTGTCTGTTCGGCAGCCAGATTTTGCAACTCAATGAAATTCATTTTCATCAAACTTTGCCACAACGCCAGCTGGTTATCCGCTTCTTCCTGTTTGTTGGTCAAAACTACCGCGAGTTTAATCCGTTCACTGACACTGGCCTGAACATTGCCCAGCTTGTCGAAGGTTTGTGCTTTTAATTCACGCAGTTTTTTTTCGCTGGTAAAGGATATCTGTTGCCATTGTTGTTCCAGTCGATTGCTGGATAGAATGTCCAGCGCTCGATGATAGTCACCCTCGGCGATTGCCAGTTGCGCTGTGATATAAGTGTATTTTTCGAAATTTTTATCAGAAAGTTGGTCAGCATCCAATTTGCGCAGTAATTGATTGGCTTTTTTATTTTTGGCGTCATCCAGATACAATTGCGCCGCATCCATAATCAGCGATTCTCTTTCAGGGGATGATTTGTTTTCGGCGAGGGCCAATAATTCCTGAGCAGACAGATCTTTTGTGTGGGTTTTACCTGTTTTATCAGGTGTACTGCTACAACTGACAAGCAACAACAAGCATGCAAGTGATAACAGGGAAATAAACTGTTTGAACATGGTGTCCTCAATCTGGAATTAATTCATACAGGAATCAGCAATGAATCGGGTACAGCAACATCACGGCGACTTGTATGTAGTCGCAACGCCTATAGGCAATTTAAATGACATGGTACCGCGAGCCATAGAGACTCTACAAACAGTAAAGCTGATCGCCGCTGAGGATACGCGCCACAGCGCACATTTGTTGAATCATTTCGGGATTAAAACCCCTTGCGTCGCCTATCACGATCATAGCGACGACAATCGTATCGATCAGATTCTGGCACGCTTGCAATCCGGTGATTCAGTTGCCCTGATCTCCGATGCGGGCACACCACTGGTTTCCGATCCCGGTTATCGATTGGTCAAGAGGGCTCGTGAAGAAGGAATAAAGGTAATTCCCATTCCCGGCGCTTGCGCATTAATTGCCGCATTGTCAGCTTCAGGTTTGGCGTCCGACAGATTTTCGTTCGAAGGTTTTCTTCCCGCAAAACAACAAGCAAGATTGGCACAATTACAAACACTCGAACAAGAAACCCGCACACTGATTTTTTACGAAGCCCCACATAGAGTTTTGGAAACCTTGCAAGATATGCAAAGTGTTTTTGGAGACGAACGCCAAGCCGTCATCGCCCGTGAAATCACCAAAACCTTCGAAACCATTCACGGCGATCAATTAAGCCAATTAGTTAATTGGGTCGCCGCTGACAGCAATCAACAACGCGGCGAAATTGTATTGCTGGTAGAAGGCAGCAATAGAATCCAATCAACCGAAATAACCCCAGAACAAATTCACACTATGAAAGTTTTACTGGAAGAACTACCCGTAAAACAAGCCGCCGCATTGGGCGCAAAAATTACCGGATTGAAAAAGAATTTTTTGTATCAGTGGGCGTTGGAGTTAGAAAAATAATTTTTGT